>CAIZMD010000054.1 GCA_903933995.1 uncultured Bacteroidota bacterium | reverse complement strand
TTTTTTTTCATTGCTGCAATCCAAAGTTTTTCAGTTTGCGTAAATGATGCAAACTAAAAAACAAACCATGAAAAAAATTGCACTAGCATTTGTATGCGCCCTTTTCTTACAAGCAGCAACAGCACAATCAGTAGAAGTAGGTGGCGCAGCAATGTACCCAAACAAAAACATTATTGAAAATGCCGTTAACAGCAAAGACCATACTACGTTGGTAGCTGCGGTTAAAGCTGCTGGTTTGGTGGATGCCTTGAGCGGAGTAGGTCCTTTTACTGTGTTTGCGCCAACCAATGCAGCATTTGGTAAATTACCTGCAGGAACGGTAGAAACTTTGGTAAAGCCTGAAAACAAAGCAACCCTGACCAAGATCTTAACCTATCATGTTGTGGCAGGGAAATTTGATGCAGCAGCCATTGCAGCCAAAATCAAAGAAGGAAACGGTTCTGCAAGCTTTACCACTTTGCAAGGTGGTATGTTAAAAGCTACCATGAAGGGTAACAAATTAATGTTAACCGATGAAAAAGGTGGTATGTCAATGGTGACCATCAAGAATGTATACCAGAGTAATGGCGTGATTCATGTGATTGACACTGTGGTAATGCCATAATAGCGTACAAATGATTTATGACTGCCTCGGTGTATTCCGGGGCAGTTTTGTTTGGATTACGGGCTAATTGTTGCAAATTTGCAGTTCATGCAACCAATCATTATTACACTTGACGGATTCTCTTCCTGTGGGAAAAGCACATTGGCTAGACAATTAGCAGCAGAACTGAATTATGTATTCATTGATTCTGGTGCCATGTATCGAGCCATCACCCTGTATTTTTTACGCAACCATACTGACTGGAATAATCAAACTGCAGTTGTAGATGCATTGAAAGAGATTACACTTGATTTTCAATACAACCCGCTTACTGGAAATTCTGATATGTTTTTGAATGATGAGAATGTAGAAGCATTGATTAGAGACATGTTGGTCAGTGAACACGTGAGTGAAGTGGCCGCCGTAAAAGAAGTGCGTGAATTTGGTGTTGCCCAACAACAACAAATGGGGGTTAAAAAAGGAATTGTCATGGATGGGAGAGATATTGGCACCACGGTTTTTCCTCAAGCAGAATTGAAAATCTTTGTGACTGCGGATCCAGCAGTTAGGGTAGAGAGAAGGTTCAAAGAATTGTATGCCAAGAATCCAAATATTAGCATTGAAGAAGTAAAGACAAATTTAGAGATGCGGGACTACACTGATAGTAATAGAGAATTTAGTCCTTTGCGTAAAGCCGCAGATGCGATTGAATTAGACAATAGTATGTTAACCAGAGAAGAGCAACTAGACATTGTTTTAAAATGGGCTAGAGAAAAAATGAAGCAATATTAATTAGGCGATTAGTTGGTAGCTAAAACCATTGCTGGTTTTCATGTTTTTTTCTTGAATGGTCAAGCATCTAAAATTTTCTATGACTTCTTTGGCACCCTCTGCTTCTAAACTTTTAGCAATTAGTTGGTTTCCAATTCCAATACAGGTCATTCCTGCAGCAACTGCAGATTGAACACCTGAAATAGCGTCTTCAAATACCAAACAACTATTTGGTTCCAATCCTAGTTTAGCTGCCATTTTTAAATAGGGCTCAGGATCAGGTTTTCCCTTTTGTACATCGTGTGCAGTTATGCTGTATTCAAAATGATTGGGTAAGCCAATTCTTTGCAACATTTGTTCCATTCTTTCTTTATGCGAACTAGTGGCAACACCTCTTGGAAAATCCAATGCTTTCAGCGTTTGAACTAAATCCTGCACACCAACAATGCCAGTTGGATGCATGGCTGCATCAAATGCATATCCCGCTTCTTTTATAGCTTCTTGTTGCTCCCGAGTGGTAAAAGAAAATAAGCCTTCAATAGTAGCTGTTACTTTTCTACCATAGACCCATTGTAGAATCATGTCTTGTGTTAGTTCAAACCCATAATGATTGGCCCAATGGCTCCAAAATTCCACAATAGCCGGATTGCTATCAATGATAACACCATCAAGATCAAAAATAATGGCCTTAATAGATTGATTCATGTTTGTTAAGTTTACCATCCACCGTTTAATCCTTGCTTAAGGGCTTTTTGGTATTTACGCATGTCAA
>CAIZMD010000053.1 GCA_903933995.1 uncultured Bacteroidota bacterium | reverse complement strand
TTTAAAAGTTCCTGTGCTACGTTTTGACAAAGAACGCATGGGTAAATTCTTGCTCACCAAGTTTGGTATGAATCGCATGACGGGTAAACATATTTCAGAAAGGTCTGTTGATGCATTGGCGCCTCTTGGTGTGGTGAATGATGGTAAGGGTTTAGATTATTTTATTCCTACAGAACAAGAAGTTTGCATGACGGAATTGCCCGCTGCACATTTGGCGGGTTATGTGGCTATTGTGATTGGGGCTTCTTATGCTACCAAAAAACTAACCATCGCCAAATTACAAACACTCTGTTTGCAATTGGATTATCCCATTATCCTAGTAGGAGGAAAAGAAGACGCAGCAGAGGGAGATGCCATTGCATCAGTAGATCCTATTCGCATTTACAATGCCTGTGGCAAATTTAAACTGCATGAATCCGCAGACCTGGTGCGTAAATCTAAATTGGTGATTTCACACGATACAGGTTTGCAATATATTGCCTGTGCTTTTTTAAAACCAGTGCTGGCCATTTGGGGAGGCACTTCACCCTTACTAGATGTGGAGCCTTATTATCCTGTTGGATTTACTATTGCTGGCAAAGCACCGTATCAAAATTTCTTGGTCCCCAACCTCTCCTGCCAACCTTGTTCTAATTATGGTACCAAGACCTGCCCCAAGGGACATTTTAAGTGTATGTTGCAACAAGATATTCCTGCTATTGTTTCAGCGGCAATGGGGTATTTGAAGGGGTAGTTCAAAGTTAGAAATGGAAAAAATTATTTCTATTTCGAAATCGTTTTCGAACAATTTATTCCACTATGCCAAACGATTTAGCAGCTCCTTTCTTTTTTAGTTAAATTGTTAGACTAATCACCAACGCTTGCGCTATATGAAAAAAGCCCTTTTATTGCTGGCATTTGCTGCCATGCAATGTTCCATCAACGCTCAAAGTAAAACCCTGAATGATCCCAAAATGGATTGGTGGAAAGAAGCCCGTTTTGGCATGTTTATTCACTGGGGGCTTTATGCGGTTCCGGCTGGAACCTATGATGGTAAACAGATTGCAGGAATTGGAGAGTGGATCATGAATAGGGGTAAGATTCCCATGTCTGTGTATCAAACCTATCCTGCCAGATTTAACCCTGTAAAATTCAATGCAGATGCTTGGGTAAAATTGGCAAGTGAAGCAGGAATGAAGTACTTGGTTATTACTAGCAAACACCATGATGGTTTTGCCATGTTTAAATCTAAGGATCCATTCAATATTGTGGATGCAACTCCTTTTAAAAAAGACCCTATTAAGGAATTGGCAGAAGCTTGTAAAAAATACAAAATTCGTTTTGGTTTGTATTATTCTCAGGCACAGGACTGGAATCACCCTGGTGGAGCAGCAAGTGGCGGACATTGGGACTCAGCCCAAAATGGCAGCATGGACAAGTACATAGATGAAGTGGCTGTGCCCCAAGTAAAGGAAATCTTGGATGCCTATAACCCTGCCATTATTTGGTGGGATACCCCAACCAATATGAATCCAGAGAGAGCTACCAAATTAGCCGACCTCTTGAAGAATAGACCTGACATTATTACCAATAACAGATTGGGTGGTGGATATGAAGGTGATTTGGAAACACCCGAACAGTATATTCCTGCTACGGGCATACCTGGTAAAAACTGGGAGAGCTGTATGACCATGAATGATACCTGGGGTTTTAAATCTTATGACCAGAATTGGAAGAGCACCAAAGTGTTAATCAGAAACTTAATTGATATAGCGTCTAAAGGTGGTAACTATTTGTTGAATGTTGGACCAACGGAAGAGGGCATTATTCCAGAGCCTTCTGTTGAAAGATTAAAACAAGTGGGTGCTTGGCTCAAACCCAATGCAGACGCCATTTACGGTAGTAAGGCCAGTCCCTTTACCTATTTACGTTGGGGTAGGGCTACCCAGAAAAACAACAAATTGTTCTTGCATGTTTTTGAATGGCCTGCAGATGGAAAGTTAAAAATTCCTATGAACAATGCCATTGCCAAAGCGCAATTGTTAACAGACAAAAAAACTAAGAT
>CAIZMD010000052.1 GCA_903933995.1 uncultured Bacteroidota bacterium | reverse complement strand
ATTGATTTAAAATTTGTAAAAGGTACTGGCGATAATGGAAGGATTACCAAATCTGATATTGACGCCTATACACCTTCAGCAGCCCCTGCTGCTTCAGCACCAGTAGCTACTACAAGTGCTGCTGCACCTGTTGCCGCATCTGCTCCTGCCGGTGTAGTAAGTTTTGAAGACGTGCCTGTTTCTCAAATGCGCAAAGTAATTGCTCGCAGATTGGGAGAGAGCTTGTTTACAGCACCGCATTTCTACTTAACTATGAGCATTGATATGGATGCTGCTGTTGCAGCCCGTGCCAAAATCAATGAAGTGGCTAAGACCAAGATTAGTTTCAATGACATGGTGTTGAAAGCAACCGCGCTTTCACTAAAACAACATCCAAAAGTAAATAGCAGTTGGTTGGGCGATAGTATTCGTTATAACCACCATGTAAATATTGGCGTAGCAGTAGCTGTAGAAGATGGTTTGCTTGTGCCCGTTGTTCGTTTTGCTGATGGTAAATCTTTGAGCCAAATTGGTGCAGAAGTAAAAGACTATGCACAAAAAGCAAAAGACAAAAAATTACAACCAGCAGATTGGGAAGGAAGCACTTTCACCATTTCTAATTTGGGTATGTTTGGTATTGACCAGTTTACTGCCATCATCAATCCGCCAGATTCCTGCATCTTAGCAGTAGGTGGCATTGCACAAGTACCAGTTGTGAAAAACGGTCAAGTGGTTCCAGGAAATGTAATGAAAGTAACCCTTAGCTGTGACCACCGCGTAGTAGATGGTGCAACTGGATCTGCTTTCTTACAAACGCTGAAAAGCTTGTTGGAAGAGCCTTTGCGTATGTTGGTATAAATACAGATGCTTAAAAGATTATAATAAAACTAATAAGGCGCAACAATTGTTGCGCCTTATTTATTAGTTAGAAAGTCTGAGTAGATTAATTATCCAGATCACATCCAATTGGTGCTCCAGGAGCAATGGCTTTAGGCGTTGGTACCACCATATCTTTTGGCTTATTAATACGCTCAACCGTATAAGCATAGTGCGCAGCAAGAGAAGGATTTGCTTTTTCTTGTGCAGCAGCATAAGATTTTAAAGCTTGCAATCTGCTATAGCAAATAGCTTTTACTTGAAATCCCGCTTGCTCATGTTGGCTGAGGTTTAATAACCAACTCAACACTAATTGTTGGGTTTGTAATTGTACTTGTTGTTTCAAACCTTTTTCCATTGGGGCTTTCCAAGTTTTTTGAATAATGGCGTCCAAGACATCATCCCATCCTGGTGTTCCAGCCTGAGCTTTGAATTGCACCAGTCTATTAGCCCTATCCGTATTGAATAAAAAGCCCAATTCAAAATGGGTTAATGCTTCGGCTGCGGCCAAAGGATCAAAACTAATACCTGTTCTTTTCTGGAACAATTCTCCAACACCATAGTACATAGGTGGTCTAGGTGGAATCAATTGGATAATTCTATCAGATAGGGTCAGGGTCTCTGGAGACAAACAATCCAATGCCGTATTCAGTGCTTTTTCCTGAATGGCTTTAGACAATATTTCTGGTTTTTGTTGTTGGTCACCTCTTACGGCATAGCTATAATTCATACCCCCAATCAATTTGCAGTTGGCTTCTAATTGGTATTGGTGTGCATTGTACAAAGGAACCAACACGTCTTCTAATTTGGCAAGGGGTGTATTGGGTGCAATGGCGTTTTCAGAAAAACCTTCCAAGGCTTTTTTACGAACAGCCAAAACCTGTTTCAAACCATCGCTAGCGTCTTTGCCATTATCCCATAAATGCGCATAAGGGTGCATGCCACCAGCAGCCCTGGCATCCATATCGGCAATAAATAAAACCCCATTCTTGGTATTTTCTTCCAACATGGTTTTTAGGGCATTGGCTTCATTGGTTCCTGCTGCAAAATCGGTGTAACCATATTGAATGGCACGCTTGTCCCAAAGACCAATCTCGTTGGTGTAGACTTGAGAAAAATCAATCTGCCCAGCTGCATTGATACTTAGGTTAGGGTGGGGGTAATCCATGACAGATGCCCTGTCATTAAAGCTAGAAGCGTAATTGTGTTGTAGTCCAAGGGTATGCCCCACTTCATGAGCGGCCAATTGGCGTAAACGCTGAAGGGCTTCATTTTTCATGGTTTCAGGAACTGGCTTACCTGATTCATAAGGAGAAATTAGACCCGTGAAAATCAGGTAGTCCTGTCTTACCCTTAATGAGCCTAAAGTAACTTGACCCTTGATAATTTCTCCAGTTCTTGGATCGGTTACCGTTGCACCATAACTCCATCCACGGGTAGAACGGTGAACCCAATTAATGATATTGTATCTGATATCCATAGGGTCAGCAGAATCAGGTAAAACTTTTACTATGAAAGCATCCTTGTAGCCAGCAGCTTCAAATGCTTGGTTCCACCATCTTGCACCATCAAGTAGCGCAGAGCGGATGGGTTCCGGTGTGCCATTGTCTAAATAATAGATAATGGGCTTTACTGGTTCACTAATAGCAGCTTGAGGATTTTTCTTTTGTAATCTATGTCTGCTAATAAACATTTTCTCTATAGGGTCCGTAAAAGGACTGGCATAGTCAAAATAACTGATGCCAAAATAGCCGCTTCTGATATCGTATTTACGGGGTTGGTATTGGTTATCTGGCAATTGTACAAAACTATGGTGTAGTCTAACCGTAATGGCTTCCGCCGATGGGGTTACACTAATTACATATCGCCCAGCGTCACTGCCTCCTGTAAAACTAACCGTAGCTTCAAATTCTGAATTCAAAGGGAAGTTTTTGGTGCCTTCTAAATATATGGCACTCCTAGATTCTGAATAATTATAACTACCCTGTCTCATAGCTCTGAGCTTATCGGCAACTCCATGCGCATCACGGGTTAAAAAAGCAGTGGCATCAACCAGTATTTTGCCTGCTTCTTCTTCTTCAATGGTAAAATTGCCAATGATGGATTGGGCAAAAGATTGTCTTACTGCCCTTAGTTCATTGGTATTGCTGGTATTGGCCCTAAAGTCATAATTAGGCTGAACCAAGAATAATTTTTTTCCTACTTTATTAAAAAATACTATCCTGCTATCTCCAATTTGCCCCCTATCTAGTCCAATATCATTGGAACCCAGTCCGGCGGGCATGGTGTTCACATAGAGGAATTCTTGGTCAAGTTTGTCTACTTCTAGCCAGATTTTTCCCGAAGCGGCGTCCCACCAAAAATTAAAATAGCCCTCCATTTTTTTCATGTTTTTTGTTTTCTCTGCCATCTTAGAACTGGATTGTGCAGTGGCAACAAAAAAGCTGATGCATAGTAAAAAGCTAGTGATAATTCTGTTCATGTTGTTTTGATTCTTGTAGGTGAATGCTTAGAAATAAAAAACTCCTGCAATGCATCAAGAAGAAACATGGCAGGAGTTATATGTTTTATTTTAGTGCAAAAATTATTCAGCAGCAGGAGTAGGTGTTGCTTCAGGAGCTGGTGTTGCTTCTACAACAGGTGCAAATAGTTCTACAACAACTGGAGCTGGTGCTGCTGCTGGTGCTACTACTTTTTTAACTGCTTTTTTCTTTTTAGGAGCAACCTTCTTAGCTGGTGCTGGAGCGGGTTTTGGAGCAACTACT
>CAIZMD010000051.1 GCA_903933995.1 uncultured Bacteroidota bacterium | reverse complement strand
TGGTTTCTTTGATCACGCGAGGGCCAGCAAAACCAATCAAAGCGCCTGGTTCTGCAATATTTAAGTCTCCCAACATCCCAAAGCTGGCAGAGATTCCGCCAAAAGTAGGGTCGGTTAATAGAGAGATAAAGGGTAATTGGGCATCACTTAATTGACTCAGTTTACCGCTGGTTTTGGCCAGTTGCATCAGGCTAAACGCCGATTCCATCATCCTAGCACCACCACTCTTGCTAATCACCAAATAGGGTAGACGGTGCGCTATACAATAGTCTACCGCACGGCTAAATTTCTCACCCATCACACTACCTAGAGATCCACCAATAAATTCAAAATCCATACAGGCAATGACAATTCCTTCCCCGTTAACGGTTCCGGTAGCCACGCGCATACTGTCTTTTAAATCGGTTTTGGAATGGATATCGTCAAGGCGTTTTTGATAAGATTTCAAATCAGTAAAGCCCAATGCATCCTTACTGCGGATATTGTCAAATAACTCCGTGTATTCCTTATTGTCAAACAAAATATCATAATACTCTTCAGAACCAATGCGATGGTGGTAATTGCACTTGGCGCATACATACCTATTTTCTTTAAGTTCTGTGGTAGTAGAGATATAATTACACTCGGGGCATTTGTTCCAAAGACCTTCGGGTGTTTCTTTCTTGTCTGCAGTGGAAGTTAAAATCCCTTTACGGATACGCTTAAACCAACGCGGCTTGGCACTGTCTCCTCCTTGCACTTCTTCACCGGTCAGGTTTGATTCAAAGTCTTCTTCGCGTTCTTTTTTCATATATGATTCCAAGAATTGGGGCGGAAAGATAATATATTTTTAATACCCCGGTAGGAATACTGGCCCCAAACAAGCGTCAGGGCAGCCTCAAATCGGGGGGATTTATCAGGTTTAGGGATGCAAAGTACGGAAAAGAAAAAAACCGCCCGTGAATGGGCGGTTTTTTCTTGGAATCAGATTATGCGTTTCTGTTAATGCAATTGAGGTCTTCAAAAGCCACTTCCAAACGCTTGATAAAGTTTTCTTCTCCTTTGCGTAACCATACGCGAGGATCGTAGTATTTTTTGTTGGGTTTGTCTGCACCTTCTGGGTTGCCCAATTGGGTTTGCAAAAAGCCTTCGTTCTTTTTATAGTATTGTTGAATACCTTCCCAGAATGCCCATTGCATATCGGTGTCAATATTCATTTTAATAGCACCATAGCTAATGGCTTCTCTAATTTGATTTTGAGGAGAACCGCTACCACCATGGAATACAAAGTAAACAGGCTTAGGACCAGTTTTCAATTCGTGCTCAATAAAGTCTTGGCTATTTTTCAGAATCTCTGGACGCAATTGCACATTACCTGGGCTATATACACCGTGTACATTACCAAAGGCTGCAGCAACGGTAAATAGTTTACCAACCTTGCTCAATTCAGTATAAGAATAAGCAACGTGTTGTGGTTGGGTATAGAGTTTGTCGTTTTCAACATCGCTATTGTCAACGCCGTCTTCTTCACCACCGGTAACACCCAATTCAATTTCAATGCTCATGCCCAAGGGCGCCATGCGCTTATAAAATTCAACAGAAGTATGAATATTTTCTTCAAGTGGTTCTTCACTCAAATCCAACATGTGAGAGCTGAATAGGGGCTGACCTTTTTCTTTGTAGAATTGTTCACCCGCGTCAATTAAACCGCTCACCCATGGCAACCATTTTTTAGCAGCATGGTCTGTATGCAATACAACAGGAACGCCATAGTATTTAGCAACTTGGTGAATATGTAAAGCACCAGAAATACCACCTTGAATATTACCTTGTAATTGGTCATTTGGCATGCCCTTACCAGCAATAAACTGTGCACCACCATTTGAGAATTGGATAATCACAGGAGAGTTAACCTTTGCAGCGGTTTCTAAAACAGCATTGATGGTATTGGTACCAATGGTGTTCACGGCTGGCAAAGCAAACTGGTTGTCTTTGGCATCATTGTAAAGGGCTTCTAGTTCATCACCGAACAAAACCCCGGCTCTGTATTTTTTCATATAATAATTTTAAATGTATTTTATTTAAGGATGGCTAAGATACGTTTTTTGTATCAAATCTAGTACTAGAGTTGTGTATAAAGTACACACTCAAAAGGCCCTAAATCACACAATCGATTGCAGTAATTCGCCAATATAGCGGGGGGTAAATTGCATGCGGCTGCCATACCAACTAAACATTTCACCGTTGACCAAGTGAATCTTGGTCTGGGGCAGATCGGCTTGCAAAGCCTTGATATGTTTCATTTTGAAGGGATAGGGCTCCGAAGAAAGAAAGAGGTATTCGGGTGCTTTTTCCTGCAAATCAGCCACGGTAATTTCAGGATAACGAAGACTATTGCCAAAGCAGTTTTCAAAACCCGCCAGACTTAAAATATTGTGGATAAACGTATCCGACCCAATGGTCATATAAGGGTCTTTC
>CAIZMD010000050.1 GCA_903933995.1 uncultured Bacteroidota bacterium | reverse complement strand
GGACCAGCCCGAGATGGTTTTGCCATTGATTGGCCCATTCGTTATAAAGATTTAGCTCCATGGTACAGTCATGTAGAGCGTTTTGCCGGAATAAGCGGAAATAAAGACGGAATACCTACTTTGCCAGATGGCGAATTTCTTAAACCATGGGAGCTTAATTGTGTAGAAAAACACATCAAAGGAAGAATTGAGCAAAAGTTTAAGGATAGGCACGTTATAATTGGTAGATGTGCCCATTTAACAGAGCCTGCTCAAGTACACTTAGATCAAGGTAGAGGCAAGTGCCAAGCTAGGCATTTGTGTTACAGAGGTTGTCCATACGGTGGTTATTTTTCTTCCAATGCATCCACCTTGCCTTGGGCTGAAAAAACAGGGAATCTTACATTAAGGCCTGATTCGGTGGTTCATTCAATTATCTATAACGAAAAAACACAAAAGGCATCCGGAGTTAAAGTTATTGACACCCATACAAAGGAAGAATTTATTTTCAAAGCCAAAATCATTTTCTTAAACGCAGCTTGCTTAAATTCTAACCTAATATTATTGAATTCAACTTCGAGTCGTTTTCCGCAAGGATTAGGAAATGATTCTGGGGTTTTAGGAAAATATATCGCCTTTCATCAATATAGAGGTCAAGGCTCCGCCACTTACGAAGGATTTGAAGACCAATATTATTTTGGTAGAAGACCTACTTCTGCATTTATGCCCAATTTTAGAAATCTCCACAAACAAGAAATGGATTTTCAACGAGGTTATATGGTGGCTTTTTCGGCAGGAAGAGCCCGAGGCATTCCTTCTGAGGAAGATTTTGGTTCAAAATTTAAAGCAAATGCCACCAAACCTGGACCGTGGGGAATTTACATTCAGATGCAAGGCGAATCGATCCCCAGAGAAAGCAATTATGTGAAACTTTCTAATAAAAAAGATGATTGGGGTATTCCGCAGCTGGCCATAGATATTGATTATCATGAAAACGACCTCAAAATGACCAAGGATTTCATGAGTACTGCAGAAGAAATGCTGACTTTGGCAGGTTGCAAAAACATCAATATGTTTGATAGTAAACAAAATCCTGGCTTAGATATTCACGAAATGGGTGGTGCTAGGATGGGAAAAGATCCCAAACAGTCAATTCTGAACGAATGGAATCAAGTTCATTCCTGTAAAAATGTATTCGTGACCGATGGTGCAGCTATGACTTCCATCGGAAACCAGAATCCATCTCTAACTTTTATGGCGTTGACAGCTCGAGCCGCAAATTTTGCGGTTGATGCAATGAAAAGGCTGGAATTGTGACGAGTTACTTTTGAGAAAATCTTTGTATAAAAAATCTTTCGAATAGATTTAATGAGTTCAGAATAAACTTATTCTTTTAAAATCCGTTTTTTAATAAATTGATTGGAATTAAAATGTTTAAAAATTACATCGGGCTCGTTTTATTATCATTGTTTCTAAGTTCTTGCTTCAAAAAATATATCGTTACTGAAAAAGAAATCAAGCAACACTACGATACTTTGACATTTAAACCCAATTACAAAATTCAAAAAGGGCTTGATTATAAGTTATATACGGCTACATTTGGTGTGGACACCTTGCAGCCTATCTTGTTTATTCATGGTGCTCCTGGTCGCTGGGAAGGCTTCAGAAAGCAATTAGACGATGTGAGTTATCACTCAAAATATCACCTATTAGCACCAGATAGACCTGGTTATGGGTTTTCTTATTTCAAAAAAAAATACAAAAAAGTAAGCATAGAAAAGCAAGCTGAGCTTCTCGAAAAAACTTTAGAATTGAATAAATCAAGTCAGAAGCCCATCATTGTCAGTCGAAGTTATGGTGCACCCATCGGGGCTTACATGGTAGCACAAAATCCTGGTAAATACGAAAAGCTTATTATGATGGCCCCAGCCATAGATCCAGAAGCAGAGAAATTCTTTAAGTTTTCGAAATATGGGAAATGGCCTGTTTTGCGGTGGTTTATACCGAATAGATTCGTAACCGCCACTGATGAAAAATATGACCATATCAAGGAATTAAGGCGAATAGAGCCCATTTGGGAGAAAATCAGCATTCCGACAGTGGTAATGTATGGCGGAAAAGATTGGGTGGTTGGTCCTGAAAATTTTGAATAAGCCAAGCGAAGAATCGGAATG
>CAIZMD010000049.1 GCA_903933995.1 uncultured Bacteroidota bacterium | reverse complement strand
TGGTACCAATGGTTGGATTGATTTACACAATGACCTTGGTAGAGATTTAAGTCAATTTTATGTTGCGGCTACCACACCGGGTATGATTTATAAAGACCTAATCATCATTGGTAGTAAAACTACCGAAGACGCAACCGCTGCACCTGGTCATATTCGTGCTTATGATGTACACAGTGGTAAACTGCGTTGGATTTTTCATACCATTCCGCATCCGGGCGAAGCAGGTTATGAATCCTGGGATAACAAAGAAGCTTACCAACATATTGGTGGGGCTAATTCTTGGTCTGGTTTTAGTTTGGATGAAGAAAAAGGCATTCTATTTGCACCTATTGGTTCTGCCAGTTATGATTTTTATGGTGGCAAGAGAACAGGTGATAATTTGTTTGCTAATTCGGTTCTAGCATTAGACGCTGCAACTGGAAAACGGATCTGGCATTTTCAAACCGTGCACCATGATATCTGGGATAGAGACTTACCCACAGCACCCGTAGTAGTAAATATTCATAAAGAGGGTAAACTCATTGAAGCAGTAGCACAAGTAACCAAGAGTGGTTTTGTATTCTTATTAGATAGGAATACTGGTAAGCCTGTGTATCCAATTGTAGAAACCGCTGTTCCCACTCAAACCGAATTGTTGGGAGAAAAGCCATCGCCCAAGCAACCCATTCCTAGCGTGATTGCTCCTTTTGCAAGACAGACTTTATTGGAACAGGATTTAAACAGGCTGGTGCCCGATAGTTCTTACAAAGACATTCAACAAAGACTGGCTTCTTACAAAACGGGTCATTTATATAATCCTCCATCCAAACAGGGTACGGTCATTTTTCCTGGTTTTGATGGCGGTGCGGAATGGGGAGGTCCTGCTGTGGATCCAAGCACTGGAATCCTATATGTGAATGCTAGCGAAATGCCTTGGATCCTGACCATGGTAGACAGAAAAGCATACACTGCTACAAAGGAAACCAATTTGGATGCGGGCAAGCGTTTGTACCAAACCACTTGTATGCCCTGTCATGGTCCTGAAAGAAAGGGTGCTGGAAATTATCCCAGTTTGATTGACGCCAAAAAGAAATACAATGAGGAACAGTTTGTGGCATTGGTTACTGCAGGAAAACGAATGATGCCTGCCATGAGTCAACTTGCTCCCTCGGAGAAAATGGCCATAGCTAGTTTTATCCTTGACCTAAAAGACAAGCAGGGCAAGGCTTTTCAAGCACCAGCTCGCCCCATTGATCCTTGGTTAGAACTGTCTTATACTTCCACGGGCTATAATAAATTTTTGACAAAAGAAGGTTATCCTGCAGTGATGCCACCTTGGGGAACCCTTACTGCCATTGATTTAAATACTGGTAAGCAGGTTTGGAAAGATACACTGGGCGATTACCCCGAACTAAAAGCTAAGGGTATTCATGCGGGAACAGAAAATTATGGTGGTGCGGTGGTTACGGCTGGTGGTCTCCTATTTATTGCTGCTACCAAGGACAGTAAGTTCCGCGCCTATAACAAAAGAACGGGGAAACTTTTATTGGAATTGGATTTGCCTGCACCAGGGTTTGCAACACCCGCAGTCTATGAAAAAAATGGTAAACAATATATTGTGATTGCTTGTGGAGGTGGTAAATTAAAAACAAAAACCAGCGATACTTATCTGGCCTTTAGCATTAACAAACCTTAATTATCCCAAGAACTGAATGGTCTTGGTATCTAGTGCAATAAAAATGATTTCGTTTTTTTGAACATGTCTGTTCAAAGTATGGATATAGATAATGGTGTCTTCTACCACTAGTTCTAATTCAAAAAATCCTACCATGAATTGGATATTGCGCACTTGTGCGGCCACACCATGATCCACACTGGCTAGTTTAAAATTCCCTGGCCGCACAAAGATTCTCTTACCCAGTGGAGCCGTTCCACTATAAGGCAACAGTAAGTCTGCAATATGCGGTGGCAGAATTTGGTACTTGCCTAAGAGTGCTGCTGTATAAGCGTTTGTGGGATGTTGGTATACTTGTTCTGGTTCGCCAGACTGAACAATTTTTCCGTGTTGCATCAGCATCACTTGATCGGCCCAGGGCAAAATATCGGTTGGGTCATGTGAGACCAAGAGACAGGTAATTTGCAAAGTTTCTCCTATCTCTCTAATTACATCCTTCAGGATATTTTTATGAATCAAATCCAAATTGGAATAAGGTTCATCAAGCAAAAGCAATTTAGGAGATCCTATTAGCAATCTCGCAATGGCAATACGTTGACGCTCTCCACCAGACAATTGATCCGTTTTGCGCTTGACCAAATGGTTGATCATGCAAACTTCAAATATGGCGTTGGCCATTTCATCGCTGAGCTTATTGGCATAAGACAACAATTCTTCTACTCGGTAAGAATTCCTGAGTTCAAAATGTTGGGAGAGATAGGCAATATCTGCATGACCAGGCACCAATCTAAATTCTGGGCCTAACACGTGTTTGTCTTGGAAAAAGATCATGCCATCACTGGGTTGTTCCAACCCAGCTATCATTTTGAGCAGACTACTTTTTCCTGATCCGGTTTCTCCAGCAATGGCCAGTTTTTGAAAAGGAGCTTGGGTAAAGCTCACAGCATCTACAACGGGTTTGCCGTTTTGTAATTTGCTGATATTGTTTACCTCTAAAAAGCCCATGCTTCAAAGATAGGCAAGCCTTGCCATCTTTCTTTATTTGCTAATCACGATGCTGGTTGGGGTTGGACCACCAATACCTGCTGCATCATAAGCGCGTTTCAAAGACTCCTGTACTTGTGTAAACACGTCACCAAAATTAGCTTCCAGGGTAAATGGTCTAAGACCCAAGGTTACTCCGCCTGCAATGCTGATCACACTTACAGTTGGGGCGGGGTCTTTTAATACCAAGGGATGCGCATTCATTATTTCTAGGGCAATGGCTTTGGCTTGGTCAATATTGGTATCGCCAGCTAAGAGCACATTAATGTCTACACGCAAGCTGCCGTGTTTGGTATAGTTGATAATGGTTCCATTGCTCAAAGCCCCGTTGGCCAATATGATGGTTTTGTTTTCTCCTGTTAAGAGAATGGTATTAAAGATTTGAATTTCTAAAACGGTTCCTTTTTGGCCACCCGCTTCAATCAGGTCTCCAGTTTTAAATGGCTTAAACACCAAGATCAAAACCCCACC
>CAIZMD010000048.1 GCA_903933995.1 uncultured Bacteroidota bacterium | reverse complement strand
TGGATGTTCTGGTTTCTTGCAAGCGCAGGTAATCACCAAAAAGGATGTGCTAGAAATGGCGTCTAGGAATTATCGTGCCGTTGAAAATGAAAATTACGCCAAGGCCCTGAAACTAGCCAAGGACAAGGGTTGGAGCCTAAGCATCAAATCTTCTAATGGCAGAAATGCGGTATTGGTGGGTGTTGACAATGTGGGGCATCCCAAATATTATATTACCCAAAACAATACCATCGCGGCAGCAACAACCAAGGCTAACCAATTATGGCCAGGTGGTAGTACTGGCCTGAACCTAACAGGCTCTAGCGCTGGATTAAAAAACAAATTGGGTATTTGGGACGAGGGTAAGATTCTAACCACCCACGTTGAATTAACAGGAAGAGTTACCCAAAAAGACAATGCCAGTTCTTTGGCAGATCATGCAACCCATGTGGCTGGCACCATGATTGCTACGGGCATTAACCCCATTGCAAAAGGCATGGCATATGGCATACAGGGTATGGTGGCTTATGATTTTGACAATGACTTTTCTGAAATGTTTTCAGAAGCCTCCAACCTAATTCTCTCAAACCATTCCTATGGTATTATTGCTGGCTGGAATTACAATAGCAGTTTTAGCCGATGGGAATTTTGGGGAAGGGCTGGAGAAAATGAGGATTATAAATTTGGTTATTACAGTGAAGACGCGCAATTGCTGGATTCTATTGCATTTAATGCTCCCAATTATTTAATTGTAAAAGCAGCGGGCAATAACCGTGCTTATACTGGACCTGATGAGGGTACTAAATATTATAGATACAACGCCACTAACCAAATGGTAGACGCGGGTAATAGACCAGCAGGTATTAGTAGTAATGATGCTTATGGTTCCATTGCCTGGGACGCCAATGCCAAGAATATTTTAACCGTTGGAGCAGTAGAAGGGATCCCAGGGGGATATAATAGAAAAGAAGACGTTATTATGTCAAGCTTTAGCAGTTGGGGGCCTACGGATGATGGAAGAATCAAACCTGATCTTGTGGCCGATGGTGTTGAAGTCTATTCCAGCAATGCCAGTTCTAATACTGGTTATGATTCTCGCAATGGCACTTCACACTCCTCCCCAAATGCAACAGGTTCATTATTGTTGTTACAAGAATATTGGTCCAAACTCAAATCTGGTGCTTTTATGCGATCCGCCACCCTCAAGGGTTTGGGGATTCATAGTGCAGATGAAGCGGGTAGTTTTCCAGGCCCTGATTACAAATATGGTTGGGGTTTGTTAAACGTAGAAAAAGCGGCTGCTATGATTACCGCAGCAGTTAATTCTAATAATGCCAGTACTAGTGAACATTTGATTTATGAAAACAATTTATTGAATGGGCAAAGTTTTTCAACTACAGTAATAGCTTCTGGTAAATCTCCATTAATTGCCACCATTAGTTGGACTGATCCCAAGGGAACAGTGGAAACCACCAATATGCTCAACAATCCTGCAAAAAAATTGGTGAATGATCTTGATATTAGAATCACCAAAGGGGCTAGAACTTATTTGCCCTGGATTTTAAATCCTGCAAGCCCTTCCCTATCTGCTTCTAGGGGCAATAATATCACGGACAATGTAGAAAGAATCAATATTGATAGTACTATTCCAGGAGAGACTTATACCATTACCGTTACACATAAAGGAAGTTTGCAAAGAGGTCAGCAAGCTTATTCTTTATTGGTTAGTGGTGGTGGTGGAACTGCGTTTTGTGCTTCAGCTCCTACCAGTACTGCTGGGGCAAGAATTGATAGTGTAGTGTTGGGCACATTGAAATATGAAAATCCTGCTGGATGTACCAGTTATACCAATGCCAGCAATTTTAGTGGCGATATTGAATCTTCCCAACCACTATCGCTCCGCGTAAAAACCAGTAGTTGTGATGCCAGTGCCAACCCTAGAATAGTAACGATTTATATAGACTTTAATAATAATGGTCTATTTGATGCTTCAGAAAAAATTGCACAAAGCACTGCTCTGGCTAATAACAGCACTTATATAACCAGTATTACCACACCTGCGGGTTTAAGTACCGGAGCCATTTATTTGATGCGGGTAATTGTACAGGAAACAAGTGTTGCTACAGATGTAAATCCTTGTGGTAATTATACTAGGGGCGAAACGGCAGATTTTAGACTTAAAGTAGTAGCTGCTTCTAATGACTTAAGTATTACGGGAATCATTTCTCCTGCATCTGGTAACTGTGGTATTGATGGTCAGTATCTAACCGTTTCAGTGAAAAACAATGGTAGTAATGACCAAAGCAATATTCCCTTTACTGCTACCATTAGCAATGGCGCCAACAGCATTGCTAATTTCTCTACCGTTTTTAAAGGAACCCTACCAGCACTAAGCAGTATGGAATATACTTTTCCAACAGCATTCAACACCCTACCTTCAACCAGTTATACCATTAGCAGTACAGTCAATCTAGCTGGAGATCAAAACCTTAGTAATAATACCCTGAGCAGTACTGTGGTAACTGCGGCAAAACCTAGTACGGCTACTGCTGCAGCTACTATCTGTAACAACAATGCTTTGCTAAAAGTCCTGAACCCATCGCTGTCAAGCAATTACTATTGGTACAATTCTCCAACAGCCACCACCGCTTTTGCAGTTGGCTCTTCCGTTAATACTAGTACCATTCCAAGCAACAATACTTTTTACTTAGGCAAAGAAAGCAGGGGTTCTGTGGGACCAACTACTAAATTGGCCTTCCCTAATGGAGGTTACAATTATTTTAGTGGCAACTATATCAACTTCAAAAACGATGTTCCATTAACTATAGAATCTGCCAGATTGTATACGGGTTATGCTGGTACCATCATTTTCACTGTGGCCAATTATATTGGCCCCGATGGTCAGGGTGGATACAATTATTACCCATTATCTGAAGTAGAATTAAAAGTGGAAGCCAGTAACCCTAACCCAACCATGGGGGCTGTAACAGGAAACCCAACAACAGATACTGGAAAAGTATATAGATTAAACCTGCCAGTAAATACAACGGGTGATCATATTATCATCATCAATTGTTTAGACAATGCCACCATTTTTAGAAACAATGGCATTACTGGTAATTCTTACCCCTTTAGCATACCCAATGTAATGTCTATTACTGGAAACAGTGCCGTTAATAGTAACAACACCGCGGATACCAGTTTCTACAAACAGTTTTACTATTTCTTATACGATGTAAAAGTGAATACCAATGACTGTGTCAGTGACAGGGTTCCTGTAGTAGCAACCCTTCCATTGGTGCCAGTAATTTCTTTAGTGGCTGATTCTTTGGTGAGTAGTTTGTCAAGCGGAAACCAATGGTACTTAAATGATACACTGATTGCTGGAGCCACAAGGTCTAGTATCAAACCTATTAGAAATGGGGTGTACAAATCCGTAGTTACAGATGCTAGTGGATGTGGTCAGATTTCCAATAGTATCAATTTTCAAAATGGGGTGATCCCAGATGATATATTCTTGAATGTGTCACCCAATCCTAATAAAGGTAGGTTCCAGGTGAGTTTTGAAGTTTTTGAGAAAAATGATTTGAGCCTAGAAATTTTTAATAGTGTAGGTCAAAAATTATTGGGTCAAGAATACCCCGGATTCAATGGCAAATTCTCCAAAACCATTTATCTAGAACAGGCTGCCGCGGGGCTTTATGTCTTGAAAATCAGGTATAACAATAAAACCTATTTAAAGAAATTCCTGATTCAGCGTTAAAAAAGAATAAAAAACCAATAAAGGCAACCAAATGGCTGCCTTTATTGTATTAAACAAATCAATATCTTAGAGCATTAATATCCCTCATTTATGAAAAGAAAGCTTCTCTTGTTTACAGCTGTGGTATCTATTGTTGGTATTGGACTACTTGTCAAAAAAAACGGTCTACGTTTTTGGAGGGAGAAGACCTTTAAAGAAGCTTGGTTAGAGAAAAAAGCAAGTGGAGAAACCGATGAGGAAGAAAGCCCTGAACAAAAAGCCGCTGCTCAAGCTGCTAGATGGCAATATGAGTTTGATTTACTAAAAGACCCAAAAACGGGTAAGATTCCAGCCAATATCTTTAAAGAAGAAATGAAACAAGCCATGAGTCTGCCTGTTTCTTTGGAATCTTTTTCTGTTCGTAATGGCGTGGTGCGCACTGCAAATGGTGTAAACACCCCAACGAGCAATACTTATTTAAAAGCTGGACCCAATAATATTGGTGGAAGAACCAGGGCATTTGCTTTTGACAAGCGATTTGATGGCACTACAAATAGAGTAATTGTGGCGGGTTGTGTGAGTGGAGGTATTATGCGTTCAACTGACGCTGGTGCCACTTGGACTTTGGTTACCCCTTCTCAACAAATCCACAGTTTCACTGCTGTTGCACAGGATACCAGAACTGGTTTTCAAGACACTTGGTACGCAGGAACTGGTGAAGCCATTGGAAATTCGGCGGGTGCCTCAGGAGCATTTTTTTATGGCCATGGCATTTTCAAGTCTACAGATAATGGCATCACTTGGACTGCTTTAACTTCTACTCAGTCTACTTTAGAGTCTTTTAATAATGCATTTGACATTGTTCATAGAATTGCAGTTCACCCTGTTACAGGTGATGTATATGTTGCAGGCCAAAACACCATTCAACGTTCTCAAAATGGAGGTAGTTCTTGGTCTGTTGTAAAAGGAACTTTGGGTGGTAATACTTTAACAGGTAATACCGATGTAGTGATTAAAGCCGATGGTTCTAAAATCTATGTAGGATTCCATTTGAAAAATACCACAGAACGTGGTATTTGGGAATCCGCCACTGGCGATGCAGGATCATGGACGGCTATTGCAGGTAATGTTGCTGAAACGCCTGTTGGTTTTAAACAAAATACGGGCACTTCCAACTGGGGTAGAATTTTAATGGCTTTGGCCCCTTCTAATAATAATATCCTCTATGTTTTATATGAGAATGGAAATACTTTAAGTGCCTCTGTTTCTGAAGTGGATTTATTCAAAATGGAAGTATTGGGTGGGTTGCCACAATGGACCAATCTTTCTGCTTTTATGCCTGTAGGAACAGGTACTGGTGGCGGTGTTGATTTACAAGGTGCTTACAATATGGCTTTATCTGTAAAACCAGATGATCCCAATATGGTTTTTATTGGAGGAACAAATTTGTATAGGTCTATCAATGGTTTTTCTACCACTGCTGCTACCAATAAAATTGGGGGTTATAGCGTGGCCAATTCACACCCAGATATGCATGGTCTGATCTTTTATCCTACTAATGTTAATATAGCATACAATATTAATGATGGTAGTATTCAAGTAACCAATGATATTACCGCCACTCCAGTAGTATGGACCTATATCAAAAATTACCAATCCCTTCAATACTATCATGTTGCCCTTGACCCAGAAACAGGCAAAAACAATTTCTTAGGCGGTGCACAAGACAATGGCTCTTGGTATAGAGATGCTAGTTTGAATCTTGGACCAAGACCAGCAGACAGACCAAATATTGATGACTATTTTAACATGTTTGGCGGTGATGGAGTTGCTGTAGAAATTGCCAATATCAGAAATGGTCAACAATTGGTTTATTATGGATTTCAAAGCGGTAATGCCTTTAGAGACGAGGTCTTGGATTATAATAATTACCCAGGAGCCAGTGTTAGACCAAAAGTAGCAGATATGATTTCTAACGGTAATGGTGGCTGGGGCGATTTTGTAACTTATTTCAAGTTGAGTAATAGTAATTCTGAAGTCATGTTCTATGCTAACTACTATAACTTGTTTAGAACTACATCTGCCAGTACTGTTGATAGTACAAAATGGACCAAAATGACAGGAGTTGCATTAGTGACTGATATTGGCGGAAGTACCCCTGTATCTATCAGGACTGTTGATTTTTCGTGGGGACCTTATAAAACTACCCATTCCATGTTTTATGGTACTAGCAATGGTAAAATTTTCCGTCTAGACGATTATGTAAATGCAGACGCATTAGCCATGCCAGTTGATATTTCTCCTACTGGTGTTACCGGTAACATTATTGATATTGCCGTGAACCCTAATGATGATAATGAAATCATGGCTGTGGTTTCTAACTATGGGCAAACCTCTATTTGGTGGACCTACAATGCAAAAACTGCCAAACCTAGTTGGTCAAATGCAGAAGGTAATTTAAACCTACCCTCGGTTAGATCTTGCGTAATTGCACCAAAATTGGAAAATGGCGTTCCGGTAACTGAGTATTATGTAGGTACTTCGGTAGGATTATTTACTACTGCAAGCATTGGCAAAACCTTGGGTGCCGGCGGTTCTGTGGTTTGGTCAAGAGAAGGTGCTTCCGTGTTAAACTTTGCAGTAATTACCTCTTTAGACTATCGTCCAGCGGACAATACCATGCTGATTGGTACCCATGGCAATGGTATGTATTATACAGTCATTGGAAACCCCAATTTCAATCCTAATACTTCAACGGCTATTGCTACTGCAATCTT
This sequence comes from uncultured Bacteroidota bacterium, assembly GCA_903933995.1. Lineage (GTDB taxonomy): Bacteria > Bacteroidota > Bacteroidia > Chitinophagales > Chitinophagaceae > Sediminibacterium. Next base: position 536 of record CAIZMD010000048.1, on the reverse strand, counting down.
GAATGACAAGAACTTTATCAAAGTATTCCCTACGGTAAGCAGGGGTACTTACCAATATGGTCAGGGAAGTTTAACAGGTATCAAATCTATGCAGGTTCAGGTCTATAATATGTGGGGACAACCCGTATTTAGCCAATCTGTGAACTATGGTTCTGGTACCATTCCATTGGGTAATTTGGCTGCGGGTAATTATGTGATTCAGATAACCAGCGACAACAAGAAATATCAAACCATTCAAAAAGTGATCAAACAATAGGTTATGCGTAAATCCCTATTTACTGGCATATTGGCTTTCTTGGGTTTATCCTTAGTGACTAATGGCCAAACCAATACTCCAACAAACCCTTCACTCAGATTAAGAGCATATGAAAGGGTATTTATCAATGGTGTGGCCCCCTCTCCAGTAATGGAAGTTGGTGGTAAGGAAACCAAGGTTCAAGTGATTCCCACTAAACCAGTTTACTATATCTATTTGATTGCAAATAAGGTTCCCTATATCAAAATTGAAAGGGTTTGGGTAAAGCAACAATTGTATA
>CAIZMD010000047.1 GCA_903933995.1 uncultured Bacteroidota bacterium | reverse complement strand
ATTTGTCTTGTTTTTCTCTACCAACACTTGATCCAATTTGAGTTGGGCTTCTTTTTTTACTGCCAAGGAACCAGCATTGTCTACAATACTCTTAAAGGTGGCTTCTGCATTAAAGAGGTCTTTTTGTTCAAAATAAATATCGCCCAATAACAAATAAGACTTGGCTACCCATGCTTCATAAGAACCCCATTTCTTAATTACTTCAAACGCAGCTTTTTCAGCATCTGGCAAACGGTGTTGTTTGAATTGCATCTCTGCTAGTCTGTATTGAGATTCCGCAGCCCATTCAGACCTTCCGGCTGCTATGACTGTTTTATAGGCTTCTGTTGCAGGTGCATATAATTCCTGCAATTGGTTGTTCTTGGCCAAAACCAAATTGGCCATGGTTCTATCGTCCGCGGCAATCCCTTTTTCTGCTAAGAGTTCTTGTGCATTAGGAGCAGCTTGTTGCCACTGTTCTGTTTTAAACTGACAACGCAATAAACCCCGCATGGCTTCTAACCTATTCTCTTGTTGAGAAGCCATGGCTTTTAATTGACTAAAATATTTGGCTGCAGCGGTATAGTCCTTATTGTCAAAATAGAGGATTCTAGCGGCTTGTAATGCACTGCGTTCTGCATATCTGTTGGGCGCTTGGTCTGCTACAGCTTGGTACTGTTGTAATGCAAGGGTATGGTTTTTATTAGAAAGGGCAATTTCAGCACTAAAATAATGTGCTTCCATTTGATACCTGCCTTGTGCAAATCCCTTTAAATAAGCTTCAAAGCCTTGTTGTGCACCCACAAAATCCTTTGCTTCATAACGGATCATGGCAGATTTATAACTCAAGGAATCGGCTTCCTGATTAGAAACGTCTTTGCCATTTTCTTTCATGAATGTTACATAATCACCTGGCTGTTGTTTGGCCACAAATAGGTTACGGATATAATCAACGGCATCATTGCTTTGAGCAGCATTGGGATATTTTTTAACCAATTGTTTAAAATAATCCAGGGACTCAGTGTTCTTATCTAAGTTGAAATTAGCTACGCCCAATTTGAGCAAAACTTCTGGATGATAATTAGCAGCTTTGTTATTGTTTAAAATCTTTTCAAGAGAAAGAACCGCAGCTGCATAATTTTCACTAGACATTTGGGTATTGGCAATTTCCATTTGTACATCGGGCAATAAAGCCGAGCGTGGATACTGTGATTGAAATTGTTCTAATTGGTTGAGTTTGTCAGTTGGTTTGTTCAAAGCTCCTGCAATGATGGCTTTTTGAAAAGCCGCATAATCTGCCGAAGGCAATTGCCAAGCCAAAATTTGCTCGTATTGTTTTAATGCCGTTTTGTAAGACTTGAGCATGAACTCACAATCTGCTACGCGTAAAAAGGCATCTTGTTCAATTGCTCCTGACCCAGCAGAAGCCCTACTGGATACTGGTTCAAAATTGGCTTTTGCCGCAGCATAATTATTCATCTTTAAGAGGGCATAGCCAAGGGTGTACTGAGCATTTAAAACAGTGGCCTGCCCATTGGTTCTAGGATTTTTTAAATAGCTACTCAATTCTAACACCGCTTCTTCATTCTTGCCCGTTCTATAGGCAATCTCTCCCCTCCAAAATTGACTCAAAGCCAATTGTTGTTGGTTATTGGGTAATTGTGGAATGATGGCAAAAAGTGAATCTGCTTTGAGCAATTGTTGGTCATTCACGTATTCCACCGCACGGCCAAATACCAAGGAAGGATAGAGCTGTTTAAGACTTTCTGTTTTGTTGCCAATCTGTTCGTAGAGTACCAATGCCTCTTTAAAATTATTGGAATGACTAAGCGTACTTACCATCAATTCCTTAGCTTCTGGTATATAAACAGACTTAGGATATTTGGCCATAAACCCTTGCAATTCTTTTAAGGCCAAATCCATAAAATTCAAATCATAAGAAAGTTTGGCATAGTGAAAACTGGCCACTTCTTTTTGCACCGCATTGCTATTATTGGCAGCACAGAATTGAAAGGCATTTCTGGCATTGGTCTTGTCATTGATTTTCAAATAGGCATTGGCCAATAAGTACATACTGTTTTGGGCCAAGGAATCGGCCCCGCCGCCTAATTGTTTAAACCCTTCAATGGCGCCTGGCCAATTAGAAGCTTCATAATAACAATAAGACAATTCATACAAGTCTTCCCTACGCACTTTTTCTGTACCACTCACGTATTGTTTTAAATAAGGCAGGGCTTTGTCATAAGCTCTTTGTTCAAACAAAATATGACCTGCTAATTGACGCATTTGCAAATCATAAAACTGACCCCCTTTTAACAAAGCCTGTTGGGCTGTTTGTAAAGCCAGTTCTGGTTGTCCGTTGAAATAATAGATTTCAGAAAGATAAAAAGGCACTACTAATTGGTAATTGGGATCCTTCTCTGCAATTCTAAATCCGGCCAAGGCTTCTTTATAATTCTTTTCATAAAAACAGATAAAGCCATAATAATAATTGGCTTCAATATAATTGGGATCCTGCTCTAATTGTCTTACCGTATTAAAAAGAGGCTTGGCTTTGTTAAAATCCTTCATCACAAAATAACCATAAGCCTGATGAAATTTTAAACTGGCAATTTCTGCATTGCTCAAATTGGCAATCCCTGTTTGTTCAAATTGCTCCAAAGCCTTGGCAAATGCTTGTTGTTGAAAATAATATTCGCCCAAATGATAATGCATTCTTTGCACCAAGGTTTTTTGCTGATTCATTGCAGCAAATTCCAAAGCGGCAGTTTCCTGGGTTTTGTCTTGCTGTTTGAGTGCACAAACCAGGGCATAAAATTGAGATTCTGCTTTTAGTTGATCTGGTACCTGGCTATTGGTCTGGTCATTTTTGGACAACCATTTGAATAAAGGATAGGCCAAACCAAACTGTTCTTGTTGGTACCAATCCTTGGCCTGTTTAAAACTGGCGTCTGGGTCATTGTAAATAGCGGTTGACTGTGCCCCTAGGTGATTAAGCAGTCCTACCCAAAGGCAGAGGACAAGCATTATACGGATCAATGGCTTCATATTGGGATCAGGCTTTGAACAAAGGTTTCCCTTTATTTCTAAACAAAAAGTAAAAGTATTTAAAGGTATGATTCGTGTAAGTGATGCAAACACCGTTCCAAGTTTTGTGGAAAAACAGATAAGGGGTGTAAGTTTGTCAACAAATTGGGAATTATGTACGAACACAGCACGCAGATTAGGGTCAGATACGCAGAGACAGACCAGATGGATATAGTCTATTACGGCAATTATGCCCAGTATTTTGAAGTGGGTAGGGCCGAATGCATTCGTGACCTAGGTTTTACTTATAAAGACATGGAAGCCATGGGTGTGAAAATGCCGGTGGTTGAAATGCATGCCAATTTTCTGCGTCCAGCGCATTATGATGACCTGATTACCATTAAAACCCAATTGAGGGAATTACCCGATAAACACCAGATTAGTTTTTATCACGAGGTCTTTAATGAAAAGAAAAAGTTACTCACCACAGGGAAAGTAACTTTGTATTTTATTGATATTGCTACTATGAAGCGGGTAGCCATGCCACCCCAATTCAAGTCTAAATTGGAACCTTTTTTTCAGACCCTTTCGTAGTCAGCCTTCCAATTTTTAATAGCAGCTTTAATGGCTTTTTGTCCCATTTTTTCTGTTAGTGCTTGTTCGGCTAATGCGGGCAATTCTGCGTCTGATGCAAATCGCAAAGCCACAATCTGACTTAGTTTTAAGCCCTGTGGCAAGGGTTTGCCAGTAAGCAAATAATGTCTGAAATTCTCTTCTGCTCTAATGGCACGGTCATTGGCTTTTAGGGCAAATCCACGAGCATAAAACAATGTAATAGCTACCACCATGGCCAAGGCAAAAATCAGGGATGCTGAATAAAGATTATCTTGGCTACTATTACCTAGGTTAATCCCAGCACCTACTAAAATTGCTAATAAAACAGGATAAGTAATCTTGTGATAAAGGGTTACCAATCGGGTATGGTTTTGAAAATTCTGTTCTTGCATGGCGTTTTTATTTAAGTTGAGCGAATCTAGCACTTAACTTGCAGCCCAAAGCAGCAAATATGGAAAAAGTTCTGGCTTCTATTATAACCATCGGTGATGAATTATTGATTGGTCAAGTAGTTGATACCAATAGTGCCTGGATGGCTCAGCAGCTCAATCAGATTGGCATTCCAGTTTGCCATCGCGTAGCAGTTGGAGACAATTGGGACGATATTTGGGAAGCCCTTGACCAAGAAGCCAAACGCGCTTCCATTATTTTAATTACTGGCGGTTTGGGCCCTACGGCTGATGATATTACCAAACCCTTGCTCTGTGAATACTTTGGAGGCAAAATGGTAGTGGATCAAGCTACCCTAGCCCATGTGACCCATATTTTTGAAAACATCCTGAAAAGACCCATGATTGAGCGCAATGCCAAACAGGCTGAAGTGCCTGATGTTTGCAAAGTGCTCAAAAATGAAAAGGGTACGGCTCCTGGAATGTGGTTTGAAAAAGAGGACAAAGTTTTTATTTCCTTGCCGGGTGTGCCTCATGAAATGAAGGGTTTGATGAAGGAGCATGTACTTCCACTGCTACCTACTTATTTTAAAACAGGTTTTTTAGAACACCAGACTTTGCTCACTTATGGTATTGGAGAATCCTTTTTAGCAGAAAGGATTGCTAAGGAAGAAGCAGCATTACCGGAACATATTAAACTGGCCTACCTACCCAATTATGGCATGGTGCGTTTGCGACTTAGCGCTTTTGGTTATGACAAGGCCTTGCTACAACAAGAAGTGGCTCAATATTTTGAAACTTTGAAAAATGCGGTTGGGGAATTCTTGGTCACGGACAAAGACGAATCAATGGAAACCGTAGTGGCCAAATTATTAAAAAGCAATGGTACCACCCTTTCAACTGCAGAAAGTTGTACGGGAGGTTATATAGCCCACCTGATTACCAGCGCTCCTGGCGCTTCTGCCTATTACAAAGGAACTGTAGTTAGTTATGATAATAGCATCAAAACCAATGTCTTAGAAGTTTCTGAAGAAACCATCAATACCCAAGGAGCTGTGAGCGAAGCTACCGTTAAGCAAATGGCCATAAAAGTTCGTGAGCTCATGCAAACAGATTATTCCATTGCGGTGAGTGGGATCATGGGGCCAGATGGAGGCACAGCAGAAAAACCTGTGGGTTTGGTTTGGATGGCGGTGGCCGATAAAAATCAGGTAATTACCAAGTCTTTTCAGTTTAGATACGATAGGCAAAGGAATATCACCCTCACAGCCACCAATGCATTGAACCTCTTGAGAATGTTAATTGTGGATAACCATTGAAAAGATTTATAATACTTACTTCTACATTTGTTAGTTAGCTGGTTTTTGTGGAAGAGGATCAAGGATTTAGGGATAACAAATTATCCAATTTAAAAAGGACGATCGTATGGCAATTGCTGAATTGGTGATGCCCAAACTGGGCGAAAGTATCATGGAAGCCACCATTTTGAAATGGCATAAGCAGGTGGGCGATTTTGTGAAACATGATGAGACCGTTTTAGACATTGCCACTGACAAAGTGGACAGTGAGGTTCCATCTACTGAACAAGGCATCCTACTTGAAATTTTATACAATGTGAACGATGTTGTGCCTATTGGTACTGTCATTGCGCGCATTCAAACCAGCGTTGACGCTGTTGCCCCTGCGGCTCCTGCTCCTGTTGTTGAACCAGTAGTAGTACCAGAACCAGTTGCTGCTCCTGCACCCGTTAGCTACCAAGCTCCTGTTGAACCGGCTCCTGTTGCAGCTTTTGTTGCTCCAGTTCCAGAACCACAGGTTCCTTATACACCATCAGCTTACGAATTACCTGATAAGCCCATTGGTAACCGCTTTTATTCTCCCCTGGTATTGAATATTGCTAATAGCGAAGGCATTAGCTTGAGTGAATTAGAAAGAATTCCTGGTACGGGTAATGAAGGCAGGGTTTCTAAAAAAGACGTCTTACAATATGTAGCAGACAAGAAAGCAGGTAAGATTCCTGTGTATCAGCCTGCTCCTGTTTACCAAGCGCCTCCACCTGTTTACCAACAACCAGTTGCGCCTGTTGCTGCAGCTCCTGTTTACCAAGAGCCTGTTGCAGCTGCACCTGTTTATCAAGAACCAGTGGCTCCAGTTGCTGCGCCTGTAGAAGCCATCGCGCCAGCTGCGCCTGCGGCTCCTGTAGCACCAGTGGTTCCAGAACCAGTAGCTGCTCCAATTGCCGCTGCATACAAAGCACCAACCGTACCTCAACAAATTACCATACCAGAACCTGTTGCACCTGCACCAGTAACTGCTGCTCCGGCTCCTGTAGCTGCTGCGCCTATTGCTCCTGCACCTGTGGCTGCTCCTATTTCGGTTGCCGCACCTCAGTCTACTGTGCCTTTGTCCGCACCAGTTGCTAGTTCTGGCAAATTCTCAAATCCTGCTTCTGTTACCATCACTGGTGCCACAGAAATTCAGGAAATGGATAGGATGCGCAAGCTGATTGCCAAACATATGGTAGACAGCAAGCATACTAGTCCGCACGTAACCAGTTTCACAGAAGCCGATGTAACCAATATGGTAAACTGGCGTTCTAAAGTGAAAGACGAGTTTGAAAAACGCGAAGGCACTAAGCTCACATTCACACCCATGTTTATTGAGTGTATTGCTGAAGTGATTAAAAAGTTCCCACTGGTCAATTGCTCCATTGATGGAGACAATGTGATCATCAGAAAAGATATCAATATTGGTATGGCTACTGCCCTACCTTCTGGCAACCTAATTGTTCCTGTGATCAAAGGCGCAGATCAATTAAATATTGTTGGTTTGAGTAAGGCAGTTAATGGCTTAGCCGATGCTGCTAGAAATACCAGACTTAAACCTGAAGATACCCAAGGTGGTACTTTCACTTTAACCAATGTGGGCACTTTTGGATCATTAATGGGAACCCCCATTATTCCACAACCACAGGTGGCTATTCTAGCCGTTGGTGCTATAAAGAAAAGACCCATGGTCATGGAAACACCTGAAGGCGATATCATTGCCATCCGTCACATGATGTATCTCTCTATGAGTTATGATCACAGAATTGTAGATGGTAGCATTGGGGCATCTTTCTTAACCGCAGTTGCCAAGGCTTTTGAAAACTGGGATCCCAACAAACAGTGGTTCCAATACCTTTAATTTACTTGCTCAATATAGAAGCGGCTACTTTTTGAGTAGCCGCTTTTTTTATGTGTTTAATTTAATGTGCTGCGTAGTCTGAGAGGTAGTTGAAGTTGTCTGTTAATTGCCCTTTTTCTAGAATAGTTGCATGACTAATAGTTGGGCTTCCGCCATTTCTAATATCGTTCAACACGTGCTTGATCAATTGTTCTCCAAAAAATCGGCTGGCGTCTCTGGGCAATTCATTGGGTAGATTTCCCACAGCCATTAGGTCAATACTCTCTTTTTTATAAGGCGCCGTCTTAGCTCCTGTGATTTTATCGATGCCATAAATAGGATCCGCTATAGTGGCGTCGCCAAGGTTACAAGGAATAGACCCGTTTTTATCATCGGTGATATCGGCAATTGCCTGGATTCTAAAATCTGGTCTTTTCAAATCTTCCATTTCAAATAAACGCGGAATCCTAGGCTCCCAATAAATGCCATTCATCAAAACATCTGTTTGTGACAAAAAGGGAGCAAACAAACATTCAAATTGATCCGGATTTTCGTGAAACTCAGTTCTGGAATAGGTACCCTTGGTTTTGTGTCTATACAAATCATTACCCTTTAAATGGGTGTAAACCGGATAATCAAATTCGCGCTCTAAGTATTCTTCTGTTTCCACTTCTTGCACATCCATCAGGTTCATGATCTCTACAATACCATGCGCTACCCTACCACTTCCAGTAACCGCAATCTTAATGGGAGGGAGTTTCAAACCAAAATAAGTATGGATCAATTCTCTATAATCTTTAACGTCTCCCACCCTTCCAATCTGATAAGCACCTGTTCTATTGCCATAAGTCATGATGCCGTTATGGGCACCCACAATGCCTGCAAAAAAACCAAAGCCAATAATGCGTTGCCCATCTTTGTGTTCCAAACATTCATAGTCAATCAGGGTAATTCCCTTGTCCATCATGGCGTGCATAAGCCCTTGATTATATGCTTGCTTTTTCTTGGTATGGGAAAAGAATAAATAAGTCTTGTTGGGAATGAGCTGACTAACCGGCACTTCTTTTATACCCAATAACACATCACAACCACTCATGTCTTCGGTAATTTCCATGCCAGCCTGTTGGTATTCCTTATTACTAAAACACCTATTGGGAGAAGCCTGCACTTTAATCTGGATATCCGGAAAATGGCTGGTCAAGAATTTGCACTGTGCAGGAGTTAATGCTACGCGATTGTCTGCGGGAATTTTTCCCTCTCTAATAAGCCCTAGTACCAGCATTGTGTTAGATTTGCCCCTAAAGTTAAGCCATCTCAGGCAGGAACTTCAAGCATAACCGCATGAACTATTTTGAATTATTTGATATAGCACAGAGTTTTCAACCAGACCAAGCCCTGGTGAAAAAAAAGTTCTATCAACTAAGCCGTCAATACCATCCTGATTTTTATGGCAATGGCGATGCTCAGGAAAAGGAGAAAGCCCTTGAAATGAGTGCCTTGGTAAACAAAGCCTATCAAACCCTTCAAAATCAAGATCTGCTGGTGAAATATGTTTTAAAAGAAGCAGGCTTATTGGAAGAAGACGAGAAATACCAACTCTCCCCTGATTTTCTCATGGAAGTGATGGATCTAAACGAACAACTCATGGACGCAGATGAACCGGAGACCAAAACCGCCATCAAAACCGCCATTGACCAATTAAATACCCAAATATATGAACCTGTTAAAGCGACTCTGGAAAATCATCCGGGCAATACTCTTACCCAAGAAAAGCTGTTGCAAGTAAAAGAATTCTATTTCCGGAAAAAATATTTAGACAGGATTTTGGCTGAGTTATAATGTTACCGTAATATTGCAACCCGATCAAACGGTAGGTTAGCAGAGGCTAATCAAAAATGCCCAGATGGCGGAACTGGTAGACGCGCTAGACTCAAAATCTTGTTATCGCAAGGTAGTGCAGGTTCGATTCCTGTTCTGGGCACATAATTAGACTTAAGGCGATTCGTAACAGAATCGCCTTTTTCTTTTTCGGCGCAAAGGCTTACCAGTAAAGGGATTTCATTAAATATTAGGTTTACTTTAGAAGTTCGAACTACCCCATTTTGCTTGTTATACATAATACCCTCTGGAAACACCATCTTTTGTAAGCGCTGTTTATGTTGATATTCAGCTGAACTCCAAGCCTGGCTAATGTTTTGTGAAATCGCCAAAGAATTTTGAACTACTTTTTCTATGTTCGAACTGCTCATTGAGGCTGAATCAATTCCCTTACTTAATTCTCCGATCTCACTACGAATCTGCTGGGCGTGTTTATTATAAATATCTTCGGTTATTTGATCGCTTATGTACTTTAACTCCGCTTTTTCAAGCAAGCTTTGCTTTTCGGCTATTTTCTTTTTTAATAGTGTTTTATCGCTTGCCTTTTCACTTAACCTAGTTTTTAGCTCACTCGTTAAAATAGCCCCAAACTTCTTCTTTAAAGAAGGGTTGAATTCGTATTTAGAAAGAAGGTCTACAAACATGCCATTTAACAGCTTTGAACTTACATTAACCGGAATTGCAGCATCTTTTGTTTTGTAGTACCAATTCCCCCTTGTTGTATACCCAGTAAATGGCTTTCCACTTACTTCATCCTTTACAAATATCTTGAGTGGAACCTCATCATGTCTAAATACTTTTGCAACACCTACAAATGGGTTATTATTTAAAACATCCTGTGCTGCTAGAAATGTTCTTAAATCAATTAATTTAGGATGCTTACCTTCTATTAATTTACCCCCCAAAAGGCTACCTGTTACATACCCCGCGTAAAAAGGATTGCTAAATACATGTCGAAAGCTCTTTGTTGAAATCTATACGCCTCTTTGCATCAAATAATCCACTATTTCATAATAAAAGTATTTTCTTTCGGTAAGCATTTGAAACCCTTTCCTAAGATGTTTGCCTGACTCTGTAATTATGTACTCATGGAAGCAGGGTGTTGATTTTATAAGAATAGATTCAAGTTCGATTCTTGACGAGACCATAATTATTTAATCACAAGAGTTTGAATAGCGCGCGGTAAAATATCCACTACTGCTGCCCTACCAGCAATCCATAAATTATAATTAACCGCTTTCTCACTTTGATTCATCACTATAACACTCACTGTTTTGTCGGCATTGATAAAAGCAGTTGTCATTAATTGACTTCTACTAGACGAGCTATTAATCAATTTTGCATTAGGGCGTATGAATTTGGAAAAGTGCCCTATATAATAAAACGCGTTAGTGAAAATTAATTCTCCTGTCCTTGTGTCGGCGTGTACAGGAGCGAAACATAAATTAGCAACATGGTTTGGGCCACCAGTTTCGTCAAGTAAAATATTCCAGTCGGTCCAACCAACACTACCATTATTAAAATCGTTAATCATGGCACGGCCATACCTTTCGCCTAAGTACCATTCTTTTAATTTTGAAAATTCAAAACGTTCCCCGCAACCTTCGGTAAATAGTAAGTTTTTAGTTGGATAGGCTTTATGAACAATACCAACATTGTTAAACATTGGTGTGCCACCACTCCAGTCTTCATACCAGTGAAAGCCCATACCCCAAGCATATTTTGCTGCTTCTGGATCGTCAAATATAACATTCGCTCTTTGTACCATTAAGTCACGGTTATGGTCCCAAACAATTATTTTCTTATCACCATAGCCTGCTTTTTTCATCGTTGGCCCTAAGAAATTTTTCAAAAAATCACGTTCTTCTTCGGCCGTATAAATACATGACTCCCATTTTTGAGTAGCCATAGGTTCGTTTTGGATACTGATACCCCAAACTGGAATACCTTCCTTTTCGTAAGCCCTAATAAACTTAGTGTAGTAGTTCGCCCAACTTTGGTTAAATTCTGTTTTTAATTTACCACCGCGTAACATGCTACCATTTGTTTTCATAAAAGCTGGTGGGCTCCAAGGACTAGCATACATAGTAAGTTTACCACCAGCGGCTTGGATAGCTTGCTTAATAAAAGGCAAGCGATAATTACCGTCGTGACTAATATTAAAACTAGTTAAGTTGGTATCCCCTTCGTTAACGTAAGTATAACTACCACTGCTAAAATCAGAACTATGAATAGTAGTACGACCTAAAGAATAACCAATCCCTTTTTCTTTATCAAAATACGCTTCTAAGAATTTAGCTTGGTTGACTTTTGATAGTTTTGCAAAGGTTTCAGCACTTGCGTCGGTGAAAGCAGCACCAATACCTAAAACCGATTGATGCGTTTTAGTAGGGTCTACAAAAATACTCAACTCCCCTTCAACAGGTTGTGCATAAGCAGAAAAACTAACCACCCCAGTTTGTGTAATTCTAAAATCACTGTTTTCGGCAGTTGAATAAATAGTTACTTTTTTATTCACCACATTATAAGCAGGCGATTTAGGCGACATTTTAGTTTGTGAAAATGCAACAAAAACTAATAAGATAAATAATAATGTAAAGCT
>CAIZMD010000046.1 GCA_903933995.1 uncultured Bacteroidota bacterium | reverse complement strand
CGTTGTTCTTTGGCGCGTTTGACAATCTGGTATTGGAACATCCTTGGCGTAATATTACGCGTGTGAAAAGTATTGATTTTTTCACCTATCGATTTGATGTCTATGTATTTGTCAAAAGTGCTAATGGCCAAAGCAATTTTTTCTTTATTGTGGTGCGCAATTCTAGATTCTGTACTGGCCACTTTGTTAACGGTTTCAAATGTGCCCGTTTCAACTTGAATAATTGGCACTACCGTATCCAGACCTTCTATCAATTTTAAAATACTGGGTTCTGGAACCAAACCACCAGTTAGGATGATCCCTGCAATTTTTGGATAATTCTTAGAAATATTAGCCTGCAAAACCCCACTTAAAATATCGCCCCGGTCTCCAGGTGTAACTATTAAAGTATTCTTTTTAAGACGTAACAAACAGTTGTGCAATTGCATGGCACCTACTATGCTATGATCCACTTGATTTGAAAACAAGTGCTCACCAAATAACGCTTTCCCGTTGATAGATTCCACAATTTCTTTAATGGTGGGATTACCCAAGTTTCTATCTTGAGGAATAACATTAATGATTACTTCAGAAGGTAAACCTTCTTTTAGTTTCTCAATGACTTCATCTGTTAATTCAGGGGTAAGTTTATTTACAACTACGGTTAGAATCTGAACCCCTTCGTCCTGAAATAATTTATAGGTTGAAATGGCAGCCGATACGGTTTCCTGTACCGTCTTATCTTCACCTTTCACAATAAGGAATACGGGAATGCCTAAATTTTTGGCAATGCTAATATTGTCGTCAAATTCTAAATTGGTACTTCGACCCATAAAATCGGCACCTTCTACAATCACAAATTCATTGTTCTCTTGTAGGTTTTTGAACTTTTCTATGATGGTGTCAATCATAAAAGCTTCATTACCCTCATTCCTTAATTCAACCACCTGTTCCCTGGTAAAGGCAAACATGTCTTCATAAGGTGTTTCCAAACCAAATTGTTTGCTAATGGTTTCTAAGTGGTTGTCCTTTTCTAGACCATTAGTACTAACAATGGGTTTGAAATAGGCAATTTTCTCTGTTTTACCGGAAAGTAGGTTCATTAACCCCAGGGCAATGATGGACTTGCCAGAAAAAGGCTCAGTGGTGGTTAAATAGATGGCATTTGTCATGATATGGATTGTTGCTCGGGCTCAAAATTAAATCATGTGTTTTTTTTACCACATGACTATAATCAGTTCTTTAAATGATAAAAACCATTTTCAATTGAAAATAAATCATTCTTAGTGATTTGCCATAGCTAGATTGGCTGTCTAATTAGCTTTTAGGTAAAATTGGCAAGAGGAAGACATGTTTGGTTTTATAAATTTAAACAAGCTTTATATTAAGTATTTAACATACAGTTTTGGATAATCAGGGATAAATCCGATTTTCGTTCTATAATCACAGACCACCACTGGTCAATAAATGAAAATTTAAATAAAGCAACATGAAAAATCTGTTCTTGTTATTGGTGGGATTTATGGCATTTGCCCTAACCGCTACTGCACAAAAAAAAGCTGATATCCGTTTAAATGGATATGCCGTTGGCGCTTTCAGCGATAAAGTAGATTCTTATTATTCTTCAACGGATTACTTTAACGGTACCATCAATGGTGGTTTCCAGTGGGGTGCAGGTATTGAAATTAAACCCCAAAAAATGATGGGTATTGAATTTTTGTACAATCGTTTGGATACTAAAGCTCCGATGACTTATTATAGCGGTGGAGTAAAATCTGGTACTTATGATGCGGGTATCAACAATTTCATGTTGGGTATCAACCGTTATTTTGTGTCAAATGACAAAGTAGAAGGTTATGGTGGTGCTTTAATAGGTATTACTGGATTTAAAATTGGAACGGCTACAGCTACCAAATTTGGTTATGGTTTCCGTTTGGGTGCCAATGTTTGGGCTACTCCTAAAGTTGGTCTAAAGTTCCAAGCCCAATTGATGTCTGCTAGTCAGGCTGTGGGTGGCGGTTTCTACCTAGGAACTGGTGGTGCAGGTGCTG
>CAIZMD010000045.1 GCA_903933995.1 uncultured Bacteroidota bacterium | reverse complement strand
CCACTCTTGGTTACTTGAGCTACTGCTTCAATGAGTTTACCTTCTTTATGAATATTTACTACTACGGGTGCAGTGGGTAAGTCTCTATCCCAGATATCATGGTGCACGGTTTGAAAATGCCAGATGCGTTTGCCTGTTGCAGCGTCTAATGCTAAAACGGAATTAGCAAACAAATTATCACCTGTTCTCTTGCCGCCATAAAAATCATAACTGGCAGAACCAATGGGTGCAAATAGAATGCCTTTTTCTTCATCCAAACTAAAACCAGACCAAGCATTGGCGCCACCAATATGTTGGAAAGCTTCTTTGTTATCCCAGGATTCATAACCTGCTTCACCAGGATGCGGAATGGTATGAAAAATCCAACGCAGTTTACCACTGTGTACATCATATGCACGAATATGACCAGGTGCAGCGGTTGCGTCTTCGGTAGTTTTACTACCAATGATGATCAGGTCTTTATAAATCATACCCGGTGTGGTAGCCGCAACATAAAATTGACTTAAATCTCTACCAAGGTCATTGTGTAAATCAATCCAACCATTGGTACCAAAGGATTTGATGGGTTTGCCACTGAGTGCGTCTATACAGTGTAAGTATCCTCCTGCTGAATAGAAAAGACGTTGGTCCTTTTCATCGCCCTTAAAATAACTAAGCCCCCTGCATACATTCATTGTAAAATAACTACTGCTCTTTAGTTCAAGGGTATTGGTATCCACCGGATTAAAATTCCACAACTCTTTTCCAGTTGCCGCGTCTAGTGCAAAGAGTTTTAGCTTGGGCGATACTCCATATAAAACACCATCAATAATGAGGGGATTGGTTTGGATCTGTGTATTATCGTCAGCGTCTCCCGTGTGGTATTCCCAAGCCACACTAAGCGATGCCACATTATTGGTATCAATCAAAGCCAGAGGAGAGTAATGGTTGTTAAAAGCATTGCCGCCATATCGGGTCCATTCATAAGGCTTCTTTGGACCGCAAGCAAACAACAATACAATTGGAAAACCTAATGGCAACCAAGATTTCAAAATTGACAAAAGACGCATGGCAAAGAATTGTAGCTTGAAGATAACTGTTGATGTTATAAATTTGAAAGATTCATTCCATGAATTACAACCAAATAGTATCAGATGCGATTGCTAAATTTTCTACTGTCTTTATGTATTGGTATACAAGTGATGGCTCAAACCAATCCCATTATACCCAAACCCGTTAGTTATCAAAGCCTCGCAACTGCCGGTGTAAAGCTAGACGCAAGTTCTAAAATTGTTGGGCCAGCAAAGTATCTGGCACAATTGCAGTATTTGCAAGCAAGTTTGAAGCAACAAACAGGATTGCAATTAAGCATCAGCAAACAGGTTCCAAAATCAGGCAGTTATCTCTTGATCCAAGAAGACCCAACCCAAATAGACAAGGCAGAAATGTACTTGTTGGCATCCAAGGGTAATGAAATCAAGATTACCGTTAAAGACATTAGGGGTTTGGTGAATGCTATTCAAACCCTTTTACAAATTTGTCCTTTGCAAAAAAGCAATGGTTTTGAAGTACCGGCTGTAGCCATCAAAGACTACCCAAGATTTGAATACAGGGGTATGCATTTAGACGTGGTAAGACATATGTTCCCGCTGGAATTCATTAAGAGATATATTGACTATTTAACTTTTCACAAGTTCAATACGTTTCATTGGCATTTAACAGACGACCAAGGATGGCGCATAGAAATCCTTTCCTATCCCAAACTCAATAGCATTGGTTCTTGGCGCAATGCCACGCTGATAGGGCATTTCAAGGATACCCCCGCGCGCTATGATAGCACACGCTATGGAGGTTTCTATACTAGAAAAGAAGTGAAAGAAGTGATAGCTTATGCAGCATTGCGCGGCATTGAAGTGATTCCAGAAATAGACATTCCTGGCCATAGCCGCGCAACCATCACCGCTTACCCCGAGTTCAGTACCAAACCTGATACCACTTGGAATGTAGCCACTACCTGGGGAATGTACAAT
>CAIZMD010000044.1 GCA_903933995.1 uncultured Bacteroidota bacterium | reverse complement strand
TTGCTGAATTTTAATAAGACATTACCATCATCATCCAACATACGGCCGGGTACCATGGCATTCAAATCGGCACAGAGATGGGTAATTTGAGCTCCGGTAATATATTCAGAAAGGTGTGCCGCGTGGGTTCCAATATCGCCCATACAACCACTCTTACCACTTTTCTTAGGATCCGTTCTCCAAGCAGCTTGGGCATTCCCCTCGCGCTCAGACAGTTTACTCAACCAGCCTTGCGGATATTCTACCCAAACCTTGCGGATAGCACCTAGAACACCATCGGCCACCATGGCCCTGGCTTGCTTTACCAATGGATATCCAGAATAAGTATGGGTAAGGCAAAGAATCAAACCAGTCTCTTCTACCTTTTGTTTGAGTAACTGTGCTTCTTCTAAGGTAAAAGCAATGGGTTTTTCAATGACTACGTGAAAACCATGCTCCAAAGCCATCATGGCTGGGGCAAAATGCGCAAAATTGGGGGTTACAATGGTCACAAAGTCAATGCGCTTGTCTGCTGGAAGGGCTGCTTCCTTTTCAATCATTTCCTGAAAGGTTAAATAAGTTCTTTCAGCAGGCAGGAACAACATTTTACCTGATTCTACGGCAACTTCTGGGTTGATGCTCAAAGCACCTGCGGCCACTTCTATTAATCCATCCATATTGGCGGCAAAGCGGTGGATGGCTCCAATGAAAGCGTCTTTTCCGCCTCCAATCATGCCCATTCTGAGTTTACGATTCATATAGCTTTTTTGTAATTAATGATGCAATCTGATGAAGCTTAAAAAATTCCTTTCAAATTTAATACAAGGGAAGCAGTGATGGATGAATATTTTGACAATACTTATGACACTGATACTATTTTGTTCTAGTAGACTGATTTTTTGACTTTTTAATAGTGTCAGACAGACACAAAGCAATGGTTTAGCCAAATGACCGAAAAAAATAGATTGATTGCCGATGAATTCAAGCCGTTTTTAAAAATAAAAAATTACATTTAGCTTCCTAAACATTGCTTTCCATAATTATAACCACATGCAAACTACCCCACAGCGTAGCCAATTATTTGTAGCCAGTTGTCTGGCCTTATTGGTAACATCTTTATCTTTTGGAATCCGCGCAGGCATCCTTGGAAGACTTGGAACCGAATTCCAGTTAAATGCCGAAGAACTTGGAACCATTGCCGCCACTGCATTCTGGGGTTTCCCTTTGGCAGTTGTGATTGGTGGAATTCTAGTAGACATTATTGGCATGAAAAAGCTCTTGCTGGTAGCATTTAGTTTTCACTTGATTGGGATCCTACTCACCATTTTTGCAGGAGGATATTGGAGTTTGTTCATTTCTACTCTTTGCGTAGGTATTGCCAATGGAACCGTAGAAGCTGCATGTAATCCATTAGTGGCTACCATTTATTCTGACAACAAGACCACCAAACTTAACCACTTTCACTTGTGGTTCCCTGGTGGAATTGTCATTGGTACCTTATTGGTATTCTTCTTGGACAAAGCTGGCATTAGCTGGCAGATTCAAGTTGGATTAATGATTATCCCAACCATTATTTACGGATACTTATTTAGCAAATTAACCTTCCCAGTTACAGAACGCGTAGCTAGTGGGGTTTCTACCGCTGAGATGTACAAAGCCGTATTGAATCCTTTGTTCCTCTTTATGATTGTGCTGATGTTTGGTACCGCTATTACCGAATTGTTTACAGGTCAGTGGATAGACGTGTTGTTAAAGAATGTTTCTGATAACGCCATTCTTTTGTTGACCATTGAAACTGGTGTGATGGTCTTGGGTAGGGCATTTGCAGAACCCGTAGTTCATAAGTTTTCTCCACAAGGTGTATTGTTAATCTCTGCAGTATTAGCTGCCTTGGGTCTTTACTTATTAGGACATACCACAGGTAATATGTTATTTGTAGGCGCCATTGTATTTGGAATGGGTGTTTGTTATTTCTGGCCCACCATGCTTGGTTTTGTTTCTGAGAATTTGCCTAAAACAGGTGCTATTGGTATGAACTTTATGGGTGGTGCCGGTATGTTTGCTGTTTCTGTTTATATGATGTTTATGGGTGGTTATTATGACCGCTTGATTTCTGGAAAATTGCCTGCAGGTGCTGATATGAAACAATACGCCGATGCAGCTCCTGGTACTGAGTTTGCCAACGTTTTAAATGAAGCCAAAAAAGCAGCAGGTCCTGAAATCATCAATGCCACCCTGGTTATTCCAGTAATCTTGGCTGTGGCATTTGCTGGTCTGTTTTTTTACATGAAGGGTAGACAAAAAGAGACCCTGACCAAAGCCTAATTATTTTCATTTTATTTGATCCTTATGTCTCAAACATCCAATAGAAGAAACGCCATCAAAAATATTGTTGCAGGTTCTGCAGCATTGGCTGCTGGCGCAGGTTTATCTTCTTTTAAATCCGATATGAATCAACCATCACAAGCCTTGAAAGGCAATATCAACCATTCCGCCTGCCGTTGGTGTTATAATTCCATTCCATTAGAACAGCTTTGCAGCCAGTTTAAAGAATTGGGATTAGTAGGTATGGACTTGGTGGGTCCTAAAGATTGGCCCATGCTCAAAAAATACAACCTGATCTCTACCATGTGTAATGGTGCTGAATTAGGTTTGACCAAGGGCTGGAATGATAAGCAGTACCATGGACAACTGATCAAAAATTATACAGAACATATTGACCTAGTAGCTGCTGCCGGATATACCAATCTGTTTTGTGCCAGTGGCAACCGAGGTACCATTGATGACGAAACCGGTTTAAAAAACTGTACCGAAGGTTTAAAACAAATTGTTGCACAGGCAGAGAAAAAAGGCGTGATCCTTGTAATGGAATTGCTCAATAGCAAAGTGGATCACAAAGACTATATGTGTGACCGTAGTACTTGGGGCGTTGAACTAGTTAAGCGCGTCGGTTCTCCCAATTTTAAATTGCTCTATGATATTTACCATATGCAAATTGACGAGGGCGATGTAATCCGTACCATTCGTGCCAATCACGAATATTATGGACACTATCATACTGGTGGGGTTCCTGGCCGTCATGAAATTGACGAGACCCAAGAACTCTATTATCCCGCCATCATGAAAGCCATTCATGAAACAGGATTCAAAGGTTATGTGGCTCAGGAATTTATTCCATCTGCCCCAGACCCTATTGCATCTCTGCGTAAGGCAATTCAAATCTGTGACATCTAAACAAATCCATAACATCCAAAAACAAACCCACAAAAATGGCCGATCAAACTTATGACGCAATTGTAGTTGGTTCAGGAATCAGCGGTGGCTGGGCCGCCAAGGAATTGACTGAAAAGGGTCTGAAAGTATTGCTACTGGAAAGAGGGCGCAATATTGAACACATCAAGGACTATGTTTCCGCCAACAAGGAAGCTTGGGATTTTCCTCATCGTGGAAGAAGGACTCAGCAAATGATTCATGATTATCCCAATTTAAAAAGGGATTATCCTTTGAATGAAACCAACTTAGACTACTGGTGTAAAGACAGTGAACACCCTTATACAGAAGTGAAACCTTTCTACTGGTTCCGTGGATACCATGTGGGTGGTAAATCTTTGATGTGGGGAAGACAAAGTTATCGCTGGAGCGATTTAGACTTTGAAGCCAATGCCAAAGATGGTCATGGTGTTGACTGGCCTGTGCGCTACAAAGACATAGCACCTTGGTATGATTATGTAGAAAAATTTGCCGGTATTAGTGGAAACAAAGATGGCTTAGCAGTTTTGCCTGATGGCCAATTTTTGCCTCCCATGGATATGACTTGCGTTGAAAAAGACGTTGCAGCAAGAATCAAAGATTTGTATAAAGGTGAGCGTGCCATGATCATTGGCCGTACAGCCAACCTAACCGTACCACACGAAGGAAGAACCAATTGTCAGTTTAGAAATAAGTGCTGGTTGGGTTGTCCTTTTGGAGGTTATTTTAGTACCCAATCTTCTACCTTGCCTGCGGCACAAAAAACAGGTAATCTTACTTTACGTCCTTTCTCTATTGTTACAAGGGTTTTATACGATAAAGACAAGAAAAGAGCAACTGGCGTAGAAGTGCTAGACAGTGAAACCAATAAGACTGTTGAATACAAATCCAAAATTGTATTCTTAAACG
This sequence comes from uncultured Bacteroidota bacterium, assembly GCA_903933995.1. GTDB lineage: Bacteria > Bacteroidota > Bacteroidia > Chitinophagales > Chitinophagaceae > Sediminibacterium. Next base: position 14,556 of record CAIZMD010000044.1, on the reverse strand, counting down.
CAGGTACTTTGGATAGCGCTAAAATTTTGATGAATTCCGCCACAGATGTATGGCCTGATGGTTTGGGTAGTAGCTCAAACGAATTGGGTCATAACCTAATGGACCACCACTTGGGAACAGGTGCTAGTGGTAAAGTAGAAGGATACGAAGACAAATACTATTTTGGACGCCGTGCAAACGGAATCTATATTCCAAGATACCGCAACGTTGGTGCTGACAAGCGCGACTATGTGCGTGGCTTTGGTTACCAAGGTGGTGGAACAAGAGAAGGATGGAACCGTCAAGTAGCAGAGTTTTCAATTGGTGCAGACTTTAAAGATGCCCTTACTGAACCAGGTTCATGGACCATGGGAATGGGCGGCTTTGGAGAAATGCTACCATATCATGACAATAAGATTAGCATTGACAAAAACAAGAAAGACAAATGGGGGCTGAATGTCTTGGCCATTGACTGCGAACTCAAAGAGAACGAGAAGAAAATGCGCAAAGACTGCGTGGATGATGCGGTTGAAATGCTGACTGCTGCTGGTGTTAAAGACGTGAGAGGATGGGATGGTGATGGTACACCAGGAAAAGGAATCCATGAAATGGGTACGGCTAGAATGGGTAGAGATAGTAAAACCTCTGTCTTGAACGGCAATAACCAAGTATGGGATGCACCTAACGTTTTTGTAACCGATGGCGCATTTATGACTTCCGCTTCTTGTGTGAATCCTAGCTTGACTTATATGGCATTCACTGCTAGGGCTGCGGCTTTTGCAGTTGAAGAACTTAAAAAACAAAACCTTTAATCAAACACTTAAACAAAAGATAATGAACAGAAGAGAAGCCATTTCCAGTGTTGCATTACTGTTGGGCGGAACTTTGATTGGAGCAGAAGCATTTCTGTCTGGTTGCAAAACTTCAGACAAAGGTGCAGCTGGTTTCAATTTAAGCAAGGACGATATTGCCTTCCTAAATGAAGTAGGCGAAACCATCCTACCTGCCACCGCCACACCCGGTGCCAAAGAAGCCAAAGTGGGCGAATTCATGAGCGTCTATGTAAAAGACTGCTATGAAGAAAAAGACCAAACTATTTTCTTAGAAGGATTTAAAAAGCTGGATGAAGCCGCTAAGAAAAAATCTGGTAAGACTTTCCTAGAAAGCACCCCAGAACAAAGACATGACTTATTGGTAGACTTGGACAAAGAAACCAAGGAATACCAAAAAGCCAAAAAAGACACAGACCCTAACCACTATTTCAAGATGATGAAAGAGCTAACCCTATTGGGCTTCTTCAGTTCTGAAGTAGGTGCTACCAAAGCATTGCGCTATGTAGCGGTTCCTGGAAAATATGAAGGCTGTATTCCTTATAAAAAAGGAGACAAGGCCTGGGCTACCTAGTAGTTTCTCATTTGATTCTTATCCCGGGATGATTTTTCATTCCGGGATAATTCATTTTTAAAAACGATTCTATGAACAACAACAGAAGAGATTTCCTGCGTATGAGCGCATTTGCTGCAGCAGGTTTATCCTTGCCATTTGCTGGTAAAGCTTCTTCCTTATTAGCGGGTTTTGGTGCCAAGCAATTACCCGCTTTTGGTATTCAACTTTGGACTGTAAAAGAAGATATGGCCAAAGACCCAAAAGGAACTTTGAAAAAACTGGCTTCCTTTGGTTACAAACAAATTGAAAGCTTTGAAGGAGCCAAAGGAATTTTCTGGGGCATGGACCACAAGGATTTCAAAAAGTATATGGACGAATTGGGTATGAAAATTGTTTCAGCGCATTGCGATACCAATACCAATTTTGAGAAAAAAGCTGCTGAAGCTGCTGCCATTGGCATGAAGTATTTGATCTGTCCTTATAAAGGTGCGCAAAAGTCTATTGACGATTACAAGAGATTTGCCGACGAGTTTAATAAGAATGGAGAAGTTTGTAAAAAAAGCGGCATTCGCTTTGCTTACCATAACCATGACTATTCCTTTGTTCCTATGAACGGACAAGTACCACAAGACGTGATGATGGATAATACCAACAAAGACACGGTTGATTTTGAAATGGATATCTATTGGGTAGTTGCCGCTGGCATTGATCCAATTACTTATTTCAAAAAGTATCCCAATCGTTTCCGTCTCTGTCATATCAAGGACTTGACCAAGACCAAGACTGGTCATGAGTCTTGCCACTTGGGTAAGGGAACCATTGATTTCAAATCCATTCTGAAAGCCGGAACCGATGCTGGCTTAAAGTATTATGTAGTAGAACAAGAAGCATTCACTGGATCAAACCCCATTGAAAGTGCTGAATTGGACAGCGCCTACTTACAAGGATTTAGTTACTAAGACTTACTACAAACAGCAAATAAAAAGGGACTCCAATTTGTTTTGGAGTCCCTTTCTTTTATGCATTACTATTGACTATACGCCAAGTGACCAGCCGTCTCTGTATTTACGCTTCACAAATTGGTTGGCATCGTCAAAATTGGTAATCTTCATATTTGGTCCATCCCAAAGTAATTTGATAAATCTTCCTGGATGATCCATGCCACCTTTGGCATTTTTCTTTTCAAGGTCATAGCTACGAATAGCTAAGTTACCCATCAAAATACTTTCGGTTAAAGGACCGGCAATATCAAAATGAGAACTTAGGTTCTTTGCTTTGTCAGAACCATATCCTGCAATAGCTGCTTCAACCCATGCTGCATAGTGACCAGCATCGCCTCTAGGCACACGCGCAATGGTTTGAGGTACTACAATGGTCTTGGTTCTTTCTGTTGGCAATAGTTGTGGGTTAATACCATAAGTACCGCACATCATCTTGCCCTTGCTACCTAGGAAGATGGTTCCATTTCCACCGTCTCCCATGACTTCATTGGGTCCCAGTTCTTCTGGACGCTCTGGCTGAATACCACCATCCATCCAATGCAATTTCAAATCTGGTTTACCATCCTTGCCCTTGAAGGTGAGAATAATATGAGAAGAGATAGGTCCGCTTTCTGGGAAGGCAGCCTTGGTCCAGTTAGCTACATACCTTGTTGCTACGCTACATTCTGCAGCATCAGGATAACCTAGTCCCAATACGGCAAAAGCTGGTGCCATAATATGACAAGCCATATCGCCAAGGGCACCGGTACCATAATCCCACCAGCCGCGCCAGTTAAATGGTAACAAGCCTTCTACATAATCTTTTCCAGGTGCAGTACCCTGCCAAAGATCCCAATCCAATTCTTTTGGAATAGGTGCGTTCTGTTTTGCCCAAGCAATACCCTGTGGCCAAACTGGACGGTCTGTATAACAATAAATGGTATGCACGTCTCCAATAGTACCAGCTTTATACCAGTCTATCAATTGACGTACACCGTCACCAGAAGAACCCTGGTTACCCATTTGTGTTACTACTTTATAATCATGAGCCGCTTTGGTAACCATACGAGCTTCATAAATATCATGTGTCAAAGGCTTTTGAACATACACATGCTTTTTCAATTGCATGGCAGCCATGGCTTGCACCGCGTGTTGGTGATCTGGGGTAGACACAGAACATGCATCAATGAACTTGTGTTCCTTGTCCAACATCTCTCTATAATCTTTGTAAACCTTGGCATTTGGATAACGCGCACGGCTCTTGGCTGTTTGACGTTCATCTACATCGCAGAGAAAAGCAATATCGGCCTTGCCGCTTTGGAAAAAATTCCAAAGATCACTTTCGCCCTTGCCACCTGCGCCAATACCGGCCACTTGTAGCTTATCACTTGGTGCGGTGAAACCCCTGCCCAGCACGTGACGGGGAACAATGGTAAAACCGGCTAAAGCCAGTGCCCCGTTACGGATAAACCCGCGGCGAGAATTGTTGGTTGGTTCGTTTTTTTTCATGGAAGAATCGTTGGTAATTTGCTATTGGTAATTTAGGCTATGAATTTATTGATTTTGCAAGAGATTGCAAGAAGAATTATAACTTACCCCAGTTAAATCTTTATTATGGAACAGATGCTTGCCAGCATGCGTAGTTATTTTCAATCAGGTGCTACCCAATCACTTTCTTTTAGAAAAACACAGTTATTACGCTTACGCGATGCTATAATAGCTCATGAAGAAGCCCTCTATATTGCTTTATACCAAGATTTAAAGAAAGGAAAAGAAGAGTGTTGGGTTACCGAAAACGGTTTCGTAATTTCTGAATTAAATGCCACCATTAGTAACTTGGAAGCTTGGTTAGAACCTACTCCAGTTCCTACTAATTTATTAAACTTACCTTCTAGTAGTAGAATTGAAAAAGAACCACTGGGAGTGGTCTTGATTATTGGTCCTTGGAATTATCCATTTCAATTATTGTTTACGCCTTTAATAGGAGCCATCGCCGCAGGCAATTGTGTGGTTTTAAAACCAAGTGAATTTGCAAGTGCTACAGAGCAAGTGATGAAAGACATTATTGTGTCTTGCTTTGCGCCAGAATATATTCTATACATGTCTGGAGACGGAGCTTCTGTAATTCCAGCTATGATGCAGTCCTTTGTTTTTGATCATGTGTTCTATACAGGGAGTACTGCTGTAGGAAGACTGATTTATAAAATGGCGGCTGAAAATTTGGTGCCTGTTACTTTAGAGTTGGGTGGCAAGAGTCCCTGTGTGGTAGAATCCGATGCCAATATTGAGATTGCTGCTAAGCGTATAGTCATGACCAAGTTTTCAAACGCTGGTCAAATGTGTGTAGCACCTGATTACGTGTTAGTGCATGCAAGTAAAAAAGACGCATTGGTAAAAGCCATGCGCAAAAGGATTGAACAATATTTTGGGGCATTGCCTGAAGAGAGTGAGAACTATGGTAAGATCATTAATGAAAAACAATTTGATAGGGTAAGTGCTTATTTGAGCCAAGGAAAAATCTTATATGGTGGAAGGGTGAATAGAAATATTCTTTTTATTGAACCTACATTATTAGAAGAAGTGTCATTAGATGCCAGCATCATGCGCGATGAAATTTTTGGTCCCATTTTACCCATATTTAGTTTTGAAACAAAGGAACAAGCGCTCCAGATTATTCAGCGTCATCCAAACCCTTTGGCCTTTTATGTGTTTACTGCTTCGGGGTCTGTAGAAAAAGGTTGGTTAAAAGCTGTTCCTTGCGGAGGGGCTTGCGTGAACAATGCCAGTTGGCATTTAACCAATCACAACCTACCCTTTGGTGGAAGGGGTTTTAGCGGCACAGGTGCTTATCATGGCAAGTTTTCTATTGAGACATTTAGTCACAAAAAAGCTGTCATGAAAACGCCAACATGGTTTGACCCAGCTTTGAAGTATCCTCCATTAAAAGGTAAGTTGAAACTATTCAAATGGATTATCCGATAATATGAAAAAACTCATCCTGCTTTTAGTAGTGCTAGTGGTAGCCCTGCTCTTGGTTAAACAACAAAATATGACTTATAGGCAATCTATTTTAAAAGCTATTTATCCCTTGATCATGTTGCCTGGCAAATTATTTGGATCGGCCAAAGCCATTCAAAAAAACACGGCCAACAAATTGCCTGCATTAAGCATCTATGATTTGGAATTAGAGTTGAATAATGGAACAAAAGTTCGTATGGATCAATACAAAGGCAAGAAAATTCTCTTGGTCAATACCGCTAGTGACTGTGGTTATACTGGGCAGTATGAAGCATTAGAACAATTACACAAACAATATGGTAGCAAATTGGTGGTGATTGGTTTTCCTGCCAATGATTTTAAAGACCAAGAGAAAAAAGACGATGCCGCAATTGCTGAATTTTGCAAAATCAATTATGGCGTTAGTTTTATATTGGCTAAGAAATCATCTGTGATTAAAGGTGCTGAGCAAAACCCTCTATTTGCTTGGCTCTCACACGCTGAGCAAAATGGTTGGTGCAACCAACAGCCCGTTTGGAATTTTAGTAAATACCTGGTAAACGAGACAGGAGTGCTGACTCATTTTTTTGCGCAAACAGTATCGCCATTGGATGCAGTATTGACAGACCAAATTCAATAATCATGTTAACAAAGACACTGATTGAAAAATATTTTCTAGCAGAGAAGCAAGAGAGTTTACTCTTTATTAGCATTGGCATCATTGCTATTCTTCTGGCTATTTTGGGTTGGCTCTATTTTAAAACGGCTTTTTGGAAAGGGGCATCCATTCCTTTCTTAGCCATAGCATTGTTACAAATCATTGTAGGTTATACAGTTTATGCGCGGAGCGATGAACAAAGAGTAGACATGGTCTATAGTTTAGACATGAACCCAGACCAACTAACCAAAGTTGAACTACCCAGAATGGAAGTAGTGAACAAAAATTTTGTCATTTACCGATGGATAGAAATTGTCTTGGTTTTGGTAGGAATGGGACTCTATGTCTATTTTAGGGAAAATACCCCCCAAGAATTTTGGAAGGGTTTTGGATTTGCACTTTGTCTTCAAGCCATTTTGATGTTGGGTGCCGATTATTTTGCAGAGCAAAGGGCGCTTGAATACACTGCAGCGCTTAGCTCATTTTCTGTTAAAAAATAGATTGATTTAAACTTTAAAGAGGTTAAATATTCCAATATTGGGTCTATTCCAGACCTATGGCATAGATTTTGAAATTGACTAACTTGCACACGATAAATTAATAATGATGAAGCAATTTAAAAAAGCATCCTTGTACTTACTGCTCATGATGGGCATGGGCTTGGCTGCTATGGCCCAGTCTGATTGGCCAAAAGAAATTCCCTATGGGTCTGGAGGGAAAATTACTATTTACCAACCCCAACCTGAAAAATTAGATGGAGTAAAACTATCCGGAAGGGCTGCGGTTTCTATTAGAAAAAAAACCGGGGAAGAACCCATTTTTGGTGCCATCTGGATGGATGCATTACTGAATACCGATAAGGGCAATGGTACAGCAACTTTAGAAAGTCTTACTATTACTCAGTCTAAATTCCCAGGAATTGATGATAGCAAACAAATTGAAGCCTTAGCTGCTGCAATTGAAAAAGAAGTGCCCAAATGGGATTTAGTCATGTCATTGGATAGGTTAAAAGCCAGCATCAAACAAGAGCAGACCATTAACAATCCCAATTTGAAGAATGATCCTCCAAAAATCATCTATTCTACCAAGCCATCCACCTTGGTAACCATTGATGGGGAGCCCAAGATTCAGCAAGACAAGAACCTAGGTATGGAGCGCGTGATCAACACGCCTTCACTAATCATTCGTTATCCAGAAGATAAAAAATTCTATTTGTATGGTGGTGGAAACTGGTATGTTTCTGAAACCGCTACCAATGGCTATAGTTCGGTTAAAAAGCTGCCAACCAAATTGAAAGAGTTGGATAAAAAAATCAAAGAACAGGAAGCAAAAGCGGCTAAAGAAAAAGAGCCAGTAGAAAAACAAACTACTCCAACTGAGATTGTGGTTTCTACCGTACCTGCTGAATTAATTCAAACTGAAGGAGAAGCTTCTTTTAAAAATATTTCTGGTACCAGTTTGCTTTATGCAGACAATACCTTGGACGAGATTTTCAAAGACATCAATTCTCAAAAGAATTATATCTTGATTGCAGGACGTTGGTATAGCAGTAGCTCTATGAACGGTCCTTGGGATTTTGTGGCCGCAGACCAATTGCCTGCTGATTTTGCCAAAATCCCTGCTGGCTCAGAGAAAGATGGTGTACTTGCTAGCGTAGCCGGAACTGAGGCTGCAGAAGAGGCCAAGGCCGATGCAGTAATTCCTCAAACGGCCAAGATTGATAGGGCCACTGCTAAGTGTACGGTAACCTATGATGGTGATCCTAAATTCTCACCTATTGACAATACAACACTCTATGTTGCTGATAATAGCAATATCACTGTGATCAAAGCAGGTGATAAATATTTTGCCGTAGAGAATGGTGTTTGGTTCCAGAGCAAACAAGCTACTGGTCCATGGGAAGTGAGTACAGAAAGACCAAGTGATGTAGAGAAGATTCCAGCAAGTAGTTCTGCTTATAATACCAAGTATGTCTATGTTTATGAAAGCACGCCTCAATATGTATATACGGGTTATACACCTGGTTATATGGGAGGTTATATTTATGGGCCTACAGTAGTTTGGGGTACGGGTTGGTATTACCGTCCATGGTATGGTAGTATTTACTATCCTCGTCCTGTAACCTATGGCTTTGGTATGCACTACAATCCTTATTCAGGATGGAGCATGAGTTTTGGGATGAGCTTTAACGTGGGCTGGTTCCATTTTGGCTATAGCACTGGTGGTTATGGATATGGTTATGGTGGAGGTTGGTTTGGTCCCCCAATGTATCGTCCTCCATATGGTGGATGGGGTTATCATGGTGGTTACTATGGTGGTGGTTATGGCCGTCCTGGATATAGACCAGGTGGTAACAATATTGTAATCAACAATCCCAATATTAATATCAACAGACCTAACAATAGCATCAATATTGGCAACAACAATAATATCAACAATAGCCATAACAACCTGTACAAAAACAGGAAGGATGTGATTAGCACCAATAATGTTGACCGTAGACCAGGCAGTTTGAATAATAGCAGACCTGCAAACAACGGTAGACCATCTAATAGTGCTAACAACGTGAATAATCGTTTGCCAAATAACAATGGAAACAATGGCCGCCCAAGTGGTTTTGACAGACCTGATGCTAAACCGACCGCTGGTGGATCCAATAATATTTTCTCTGACAAAGAAGGAAATATATTCCAAAAAGACAATAAGGGTAATTGGAATCAACGCGATAAAAATCAGTGGAAACCAGCAGACAATAATCGCTTACCCAATGATATTAGTAGGGATGACCGTAGCCGCGATAGGGCCAATACCCGAGAGCAAATGCAGCGCCCATCATTCCCATCAAACAATGGTCCTTCAACAAGACCAAGTATGCCGCAAAGCCGTCCAACGCCACAAGCAAGACCTACACCACAGTCTAGACCAATGCCTCAAAGCAGACCAGCTCCTGCTGGTGGAAGAGGTAGGATAGGAAGAGGATAAAATTTCAAAATTGTAATAGTAAACCGCTCCAATTTGGGGCGGTTTTTTTATGCCTAGTTGGAATAGCATTTTTACTTGCAACTAAAATAATTCCTCATACTTATTTACCAAAGTGAGGATCTCACCAAAACTATTGTCCCTAAGATTTGAAATGGCTAGTGCTCCTTTTTTTGTTTTGGGATTGAAATAGATAAAACTATAAACGCCAGTATTTCCACCAAAATGAAATACAATTCCTTTTGAAGAAACAGACCATAATGTGGCAATATTGTATTTGCCATTAAATGTACTTGAATCAGTTTTGTTTAGCCCCTCGCAATTCAATTGTGTTTGGAATAGCATTTCATAAGATGTATGATTAAGTAATTTTCCTTGACCTGTTGCACCTCTAATCATTTCTATTAGGAATTTACTTAAATCAGTGGCATTGGTTTTAAGTCCACTTACTGGATAATTAGTCATATAATATTGTGGATGTTCCACCACGCCAGAAGGTGTTTGTTCATCATTTTGGGCGTAGATCTTACTTACTAATTTTGCATCTACATCTTCAAAATTCCAACCTGTATGATTCATTTGTAATGGTTGGAAAATGTATTTTTTTGTGAAGTCAATAAATGACAACCCAGATTTTATTTCCACAATTCTGGCAGCTATTGCTGCGCCTAAATTGGAATATTGGAAATACTTACCTGGTTCTTTTTTCAAAAAACTACTATCGGTATACCAACTGGCTTGGGGTTGCGTGTATTTTCGGATATGCTCATCTAGAGAGATTTTTTTACCCATTCTAAAGTATGTAAGATTAGGTTGTAGATAAGCAGGTAAACTGTCATATTGTTTACTATCATTGACTATACAAATATCTGCTTCACCAATATAGTAAGGGACAAAAGCGTCATCAATTATACTGGATGTATGCGTTACTAGATGCCTAACGGTAATGGGTGTATTTGGAAAATGCGGATTAATTATTGAATATGGGAGTATCTGATTAATGGGTTGGTCTAAATTCAACTTTCCTTGTTCCACTAATTTTATAATAGAAAATGCCACAAATGTCTTGGAAATGGAGGCCACCCAGTTGATACTTTCTGGATTAAAGGGGATCCCCTTTTTTATATCAGCCATTCCAAAGCCTTTTGTATATAATACTTCCTTGTCATTGACAATGGCAACAGCAAAACCTGGAATTAGACTTTGTTTGGAGAATTTGGTTAATGCTTGGCTAAGGCTGTCTTTGTATATAGCTCGGTCAATCTTTTTGATTGATTGGGCATCTATTAAGGTAGAATAAGATAAAATCAGACAAATGGTAATAACCCTAATTTTCACCTTCATGATATAAATCTTTAGATTATTGCAAAGACGGGCAATAGCTAAGAATGTTACTTTTTTTCAATTTTTGCTTTAGTTAGAAGGATGTTTCATCAATGTTACAAGATTAGCCTATCCACTTTCATGATTCTTATCCAACCCTTGTTTGTAAAATATTGATAGATGAGTAGGGTTGTTCCAAAATAGGAACTGTTTAGATCTTCAGTTTCTTTATCGTTTTTATGGGTTGCAATATCAATAAAAGCATATTGTTTGTCTTGAGTAAAAATGGGGTCAGAAAGCGAAAAGAAAAATCCATTTCTAGCTTTTTCAAAAGAAGGGATAAGGCTGAAAATTTTGAATGTGTCAATCAATTGTCTGGGCTGTTTTGCTTCAGCTAAATGGAACAAATGTCTTTTTTGAGACTCATTGAATAGTTGATTGAGTATACTATCTGTGAATAGGTAAGTATTGTTATAAGCGGAATGTTCATCTTGCTCTAATTCTTTTCTAATACTATCATTGGTAATGTCTTCCTCCAATTGAAAACGGTCAGCATTCCATGAAACAGTTTTATTCAGCATCCAATAATTTTTTGGACGCTTATGGCCAAATTTTTGAGTGATGTCAAAATTGGATTTGTCACTAAACGCTAATTTGATAATTAGGTCTTCTTGGGAATAGCAAATGGAACTTATGATTAAAAATGAAAGGAATAGGAATTGCCTCATGCTAGCTTATTTATGGTAACTAAATGCGTTTTTCCGTTTGACAAAACATATAAGTTGTCGCAGATGTCCGTAACAGCTTCATGCAGATGATCTGTTATTAAAATGCCTTTGTTGATTTTTTCTTCCAAAATCAGTCCTTGGCCTTTTTCAACTCCTTTGCTAATTCAATAGAATGTTTTAAAGAGTTATTATTCTTCCAGTTGGCATGAGAAACAATAATGTGTTTTGGGTTGGCATATTTTTTCTGAACATTTAATAGGGTAGTCACATAGGCTTGAGTGTTGCCGTCTCCTAAAAAGCCTAAATTTTCTGCGTCTGCGCCTTTGATGAGACAACCTCCGTATAAGATTTTTTCTTTGCCAAACCAGACTACTATATTGTCAGCAGTATGACCCTCTCCTGGATAATAGGTTTCAAAACTATATTCATCAAAATGAAATACAGTATCTCTGTAGATTAGATTAGCAGCCCTTTTGGCATTTTCTTTTTTACTCCATTGATCGGTAAGTGCAGTGGTATAAGTTTTGATTCCTTGCTGTTCGTAATATTCAAGACCCGCAGTTCTGTCACTATGCCAATGGGTTGCTAAACAAAATAGTACTTTCTTTTGATGTCTTTTTTGAATGCTGTCAAGAAGTGGTTGAAACTGTGTGGTATCCCATGGTGTGTCAAATAAAACAACGCCTTTCTTGGTGACCAAGTACATGCCATGTGCGGGAGTTTTGCTTCCTTGATATTCATTGTATGTGGTATAGATATAAAAATTACCAGTCAATGCTGTAATATCCAGTTTGTTATTTGCTTTTTGTCCTCTTGCACTGGTAAAGAAAAAAATACAGACGAGGGTAAAAAAAGTTGTTCGCATATATTGCAGCTTGTATTCAGAACAAATAAAACTAGTTGTTAATTTCTTGGCACTAAGTCATCACTAGGTCCGTATTCAAATATATGCTCAAGTTTATACTTCAATTCTTTGTCAGTTGTATTTAAAAGTGCTTTTAACAATGGTTTTAATTCTTGTTCAAAACGCTCTTTTGTAAAACCATCACATTTGGTTTCTCCATAATAAATAAAATTAACTCCTCTAGTAACATATGCATTGTCCTTAGATTGTAAAGCAGTTTTTAATGCATTGAATCTTGACCAAGTAGCTTTATTTATTTGCCACCAATTAGTTACTTTATCGGCTAAAATTTTCCTATCTTTTATTAAAGATTCTGCAGTAGCAATCTTATTCCAAGTTAATTTAATATTGCCATTTTTGTTATCTGTTATCTTCATGGAAGATGAGTAACCAAAATCTATAAAAGTCATTGATTCTATCACATAGCCAGCTCTGATAGACAGCCAATCAAAGTTGTAAGGAATAATTCCTATTTTATTATATCCATTGTAATTGCCTGTAGCCAATACAGTATAAGGATCTCCTGGATCTGTATCAAGCCTAGTTGGATCATACAAAAGGGATATCAATTTTGGTAAAGCCAACTGTTGATAATCCAACAACCCTGATGAAGCATCTTTTATGTCATTGTTAAAACGCAAACCTTTTAATTTTCCAATTAATTGATCAATCTCTTTGGCTTCATTGGAAGCTGTCATTGATTGTTGACTTAAAACACTTGAAATGGAAAAGCAAAAGACTATAAAAAGGGTATAAACAATTTTCATTGGGAAGGGGTTTATTCTATTAAATGTAGTGAAATGCTGTTTAATTTTTGCTTTAACACAAGCTTACACCGGACAATTCTGATGGTAATCAATCAACTCAATATTGAGTCTTTCAAATTCATAGCCCTTGTAATGAATAGCAATTTCATCTAACACCGCTTCTACTTCTTCTACGGTGTTGAGTGTAACTAGACGGCCGCGGAATTCCTTGATATTGGGAAGGCCTTTTAAATAATTGGTATAGTGTCTGCGCATTTCATAAATCCCTGCAATGCCACCCTTCCATTCAAAAGATTTATGCAAGTGTTTTTTGCAAACAATGATTCTTTCTTCTAAAGTTGGAGGGGCCATCACTTCTCCCTTTTCTATAAAGTGTTTGATCTCTCTAAAAATCCAAGGATAACCAATGGCTGCGCGACCAATCATAATCCCGTCTACCCCATAACGGTCTTTGTATGCTTTGGCTTTTTGAGGAGAGTTGATATCGCCATTGCCAAAAATGGGCATCTTGATCCTAGGATTGTTTTTCACTTTGGCTATCAGGGTCCAGTCTGCTTCACCCTTGTATAATTGCGCACGGGTTCTTCCATGAATAGACAGCGCTTTAACGCCTACGTCTTGTAATCGCTCGGCAACTTCTTCAATATTCAAACTATTATTGTCCCAGCCCAAACGGGTTTTCACCGTTACTGGAAGTTTGGTGCTTTTTACAACTGCTTCTGTAAGGCGAATCATCAGGTCAACATCTTTTAGAACGCCGGCTCCTGCTCCCTTGCTCACTACTTTTTTTACTGGGCAGCCAAAATTGATGTCTAGCAAATCAGGGTTCACCGTTTCTACAATTCGGGCACTAAGTGCCATAGCGTCTTCATCGCCCCCAAAAATCTGGATCCCAATGGGTCTTTCGTAGTCAAAAATGTCCAATTTCTGCCTGCTCTTGATTGCATCCCTAATCAAGCCCTCACTGCTGATGAACTCGGTATACATTAAATCTGCTCCATTGTCTTTGCAAACGGCCCTAAAAGGAGGGTCGCTCACGTCTTCCATGGGCGCTAATAAGAGCGGGAAATCGGGTAATTCTATATTCTCTATTTTGACCATGAAACCTTTGATATTGCTTTTGGGCGATTTGAATTGATTCTGGCCTGCCTTTTATCCTTTAACTTGCAGGGGCATTGCACAAAAATGCAAATTTACAGGCTTATTTTCAGTTTTATGCAGCAAAGGTCTATTCCGCTTACATATCCATTGCAATTTGCCATTTTATTGGGTTTATTGGGCGTTGGTATGATTGTTGGAAATTTACTGGTACTGTCCTTGGGTTCGGTAATGATGCATTTACCCATCAACCAAGTGGCCAAAGCCCTTACCCAACCAGGTCATTTACAAACCACCCGTTTTTTAAATACCCTTGCCAGCTTTCTGGTATTTTGTACACCAGCCCTTATTCTAGCTAAGATAGTAGACCCAAAACCCTTGCAATGGCTTGGTTTTAATAGGGTTATGTTGCCAAAGCAATTGCTCCTAGTGGGTTTAATTGGATTCACAGGTTTGATTATGAGTGGGGCTTTGGGAGAATTAAACCAGAACATTCCCCTTCCTGCCAAATGGTTGGCCAAGGCCAAAGAATTGGAAGCCAGTTACAAACAATCCATGATGGCCATGATTACCATGAAAACGGTTTGGGATTATTTGTTGGCCATGTTGGTAATGGCAGCAGCCCCAGCTTTTTTTGAAGAAATCTTATTCCGTGGAGGATTCCAACAGATTTTAATTGGATGGACCAAGAGCCCTTTCTTGGGGATTTTAATTACTAGTATCCTATTTAGCGCCATCCATTTCTCCTTTTTTGGTT
>CAIZMD010000043.1 GCA_903933995.1 uncultured Bacteroidota bacterium | reverse complement strand
CTCTGGGGTATTTCCAAGAAAGACAGTTGGGTTTTATAAAATTAATAGAACCATCAATCGCTATCCAACTATGGATTCTATTGGGGCAAAGTCTTTTACCAAATTTGATACCCTGCGTTTAAAAATTAGCTATCGCGATTTCAACGATTATATTACTGCCAATACACAGTTGTCATTAACGGCAACAGCAGAAACTGCAGATTTAAAAACAATTGTGCGGGGCGATTCTGTAATCATCTATGGTGCTGCAGGATTCAATGGTATTGCTGCTATTACCGTATCCATTGCAGAAACTGCTACAACTGAAAAATGGACTGTTTCAGAGCGATTCCCCGTTACGGTAAATTGCAATACTATTACTACTCCTACTATTACCAAAGACATAGACAATTTCTTAGTATCATCTTCCTTATATAATAATACTTGGTACAAAGACAATGTGCTAATGTCTGATACTACTCAGAAAATTAAGCCAACATCCAGTGGTAATTATGCTGTAAAAGTGGTTCAGGGTGGATGTAGTTCAACGCTATCTTCGGCCACCAATTATATTCCAACTGCCTTAACAAATTTAAGTGCAGGACAATTCATTAAAACCTTTCCCAACCCGGTACATAGTGAATTACACATACAGTATAAGTTAAATGGTACCAATAGTATCAAAGCCATGCTCTATGATGTAACAGGAAAATTGGTTTTGCAACAGAATAGTCTTTCAAATGGAGGTAGTATATCCATGGGAAATTTGATTAGAGGATCATATCTCTTGCGCTTGTATGATAGGAATGGTAAATTATTACATACAGAAATTTTGATCAAGGATTGATTTGGATATGTTTGTAATATGAATACTGCAAATCTACATTCAGTAGAAAAACTTAATTCCATAAAATGGGGCATCATCGGATGCGGTAATGTAACAGAAGTCAAGAGTGGTCCTGCATTCAATAAAGTAGCCAATAGTAGTTTGGTGGCTGTGATGAGAAGAGATGCTAGCCTTGCAGAGGATTATGCAAAAAGACATGCAGTTCCCAAATGGTATAGCCATGCTGCTGATTTGATCAATGATCCTGATGTTAACGCTATTTATATAGCCACGCCACCCAAACAACACGAAGAATACGCCATTGCTGCCATGCAAGCGGGTAAGCCGGTATATGTAGAAAAACCTATGGCCTTAGACTTAGCTGCATGTAGGCGCATGGAACAAGTATCAAAAGATACAGGTGTTAAATTGGTAGTAGCGCATTATAGAAGGGCATTGCCCCTTTTCATAAGAGTCAAGGAATTGCTAGATCAACAAGCTATTGGAGACATTCGTTTTGCCAGAATCAGTTTGTTGCAGCCAGACCAATCTGCCATGATTGCCAAAACGGGAACCAATTGGCGCGTTGATCCCGCACTTGCTGGTGCAGGATTATTCTATGATTTAGCCCCACACCAATTAGACCTACTGATTCATTTTTTGGGAAAACCAACTAGTGCTAATGGTTTAGCAGTAAACCAAGCTGGTTTATATACAGCGGAAGATTTAGTGGTAGGAGTTGCACAATTACCCAATCAGGTTTTATTTAATGGAACCTGGTGTTTTACCACACCAGAGGGAAAGGAAGAAGATTTGTTTGAAATACAAGGATCAAACGGAAGTATTCGTTTTGCCGTATTTGGTCATGCATTAACCATTGAACGCAATGGTATTATTGAAACGGAGAAATTTGATCCTCCCCAACATATTCAACAACCCATGATTGCAAAAATTGTCCAATACTTTTTGGGTAATACAGGCAATCCTTGTTCTGCTGCGGACGCCATTCAATCTATGGAGATGATGGAACAGTTTGCATATGGAACCAACCAAACATCTAAATAAGCATCCATGAAATTGTTGAAAATCTTGGTAAAAACTATCATGCTGCTGATAGCACTGATCATGATATTACTGCCCTTGTTTATTCGCAGAGCAGATAGAACGCCTATTGAACAATCAGGATTTCATGCAGAAATGCTTGCTTTTTTAGATAGTGCAAAAGAACATGCCCCCAAAATAGACACCAGCACCATATTGCTGGCAGGTTGGTCCAAAGCCAATATCACCCCCGCCAAACCTATGCCTACTGCGGGTTATGGAAAAAGAGAGGGTAAGCCTTATGAAACCATTCATGATAGCATTTATGCTAGGGCCATTTATTTACAACAGGGACAAACCCAAGCAGCCATTGTTAGTTGTGACTTACTCATTATTCCGCCAGAACTAACCTTGGTTTTAAAACAGTTGATGCCTAGCATTGGATTGAACTTCTCTCAAGTTTATATTGGTGCCACACACTCACACAATAGCATTGGTGGATGGGGTAAGCGCTATATTGGAGAATTGTTTGCGGGTAAATATGATTCCTTGATGGTGCAGGAACTGGCAAGAAAAATTGTACAAACAGTAAACATCGCCAAAGGCAAAGCAAGGCCCATGCAATTGTCTTATGCTAGTACAGCAAAACCTGAACTAATCAAAAATAGAACGGTAGGCGATCAAGGAACAGAAGATCCCTTTCTGCGTATGATTTATTTACAAGGCTTGGAACCTAGTGCACCCAAAGCCATTCTTGCATCTTTTGCGGCACACGCTACCACGCTGAGTGATTCAGTCATGCGTTTAAGCAGAGACTATCCAGGTCAATTGATAGATGGATTGGAGAAAAATCTTGGTTTTGACCAGGCCATGTATTTGGCAGGTGCAGTGGGTAGTATGGGTCCTGAAGAAGAAGGAAAAACGGATTGGGATCAATTAGGTCATCTGGCCAAAGGTTTAGAAACAGCTATTCAGCAAAATAGCAAGATCACTGCACTAAAACCCAATTTACAAGTCATGACCCTTCGCTTACCTATGCGTGAGCCACAATGGCGATTTGCAAAAGATTGGTGCTTTAGACATTGGCTTTGGACCAAACTCTATGGCGATTATGACAATGAAGTAAAAATGTTGCGCCTAGGAAATTTGGTCATGGTGGGTTTACCCTGTGATTTTAGTGGAGAGCTCATGAAAGACTTATCATACTATGCTGCCACCAAGGGCAAGCAATTAATGGTCACCAGTTTTAATGGAGGCTATGTGGGTTATATTACCAAAGACAGTTATTATGATGAGCCAGGTTATGAAACCCGGATCATGAATTGGTTTGGTCCAGGCAACGCCGCTTATTTTAGTGAGGTGGTGCGCAAATTGGTAGATCTACCATAAACGCTTTTCTATTGCTTGTCAACCGCTATCTTCGCTCAAAAAAATATGGCAACCAAGATTACAATTAACGATAATGGTTCTATGAAAGTAGAAGGCGATTTTACCATTGTAGACAGAGAAGGTAATACCTATGATTTAGCAGGAAGAGACGTAGTGGGTTTGTGCCGCTGTGGTCTTAGTAAAAACAAACCCTTCTGCGATGGGTCGCACAAGGGTGAGTTTCAACATGAGGCAAAGGCATTTGCCCTTCCTCCTAAAAAGACTTTGTAATTAGATTAGTTCTACTTTGGTCATTACATCGCCACCTTTAATTTGGTCTAAAACATCCAAACCATCGGTGAGTTTTCCAAAGCAAGTATGAACGCCATCTAAATGTCTAACGCCTGCACGGTTGTGGCAGATGAAAAACTGGGAACCTCCGGTATTTCTGCCACGGTGTGCCATAGACAGAACGCCGCGGTCATGTATTTGCTTGGCTCCGCTGGTTTCACACTGAATGGAATAACCTGGGCCACCGGCACCAGTACCATCGGGGCAACCACCTTGGATCATAAAGTTGGGGATCACGCGGTGAAACGTAAGACCATTATAAAAGCCTTCGTTAATCAATTTTTTAAAGTTGGCAACAGCAATGGGTGCGTCATCATCATAGAGTTCAAAACTCATGATGCCCTTAGCGGTATGGATCTGGCCTTTTGTTAAGATTTGTTCGCTCATGGAATTTATTTTTTGCGAAACTAGTCTATCAAAGGCATTTTACCATCATTTGAGCGATTATGGAATCAATTGCAGCAGACTTACAGGAATTTAAATTGGGCAATCAAATACTAAAAATTTGGGTGCCCAATTTTCAAGCCTTACAAGCAAGTCATCAGTTAAATGCCTACGGCGATGCCCCTTTTTGGGGAAGGGCCTGGCCTTCTGCACTGGCCATGATTCAATATTTAGAAGCAAACCCTGCCTATATCAAAGACAAAAAACTTGTTGAAATAGCAGCAGGGCTAGGGCTTCCGGCTTTTTATGCCAGCCAATTTGCTTCTGAGACCATTGTGTCTGACTATGCTGAAGACGCGGTACAATGGATGGAAAAAAACATTGAACTCAATCAGCTAGATAATATAGCAGCCAAACAAATCAACTGGCATCAGCTACCTACAGACCTTCAAGCTGATACCCTCTTGCTATGCGATGTGAATTATGACCCCAATCAATTTCATGCGTTATTAAAAATGATTCATCTGTTTCTTGCAAAGGGAACAACCATTCTCCTAACAACCCCTCAACGTTTGGTGGGAAGATCCTTTATCAGTTCCTTTTTGGAACATGTAGTCATCAATGAAGTCTTGGAAATACAACAAGATGAAAAATTACACTTGATTAATGTGTTGGTCTTGGTACATTAGTTATATTTGAATACCCCCCCTATTTATCATTATTTTTCTTAATTTGAATCTCATTTTTACTGAGTCCCTAAAATTGTTTTCATGAGAAAAACAGCGCTAACCTATGCTTCAAGAGAAGAGATAGAAGTTGATTTGCAGTGTATAGAAGGTGTTGTGCCCACAGACATGGATGGATACGTGTTTATCAATTCGCCAGTTGGAACGGTGAATAGTAGTACACCCATCCCTAAAAAGAATCCAGATGGAACTGACAATCCAGAGTGGGGGCAGATGGTATTTAATGGAGACGGCATGTTATTCCGTTTTGATTGTAGTGTGCCCGGAAAAGTAAGGCTAAAATCGGCCCTGCTAAAAACACCTTGCTTCTATGCAGACGAGGCCAGTAAATGGGGCACAGATAATTATAAAAATGGCATTTTTTTTAAGAGCAAAGGTATTGCTAGAACTTCACCCATATTGGGTTCACGCAACCAAGCCAATACTTCTATTGCAGCCTTTAAATTTCCAGGAAATCAACACACAAGAATTACCGTCAATTTTGACGCGGGACGTCCTTTTGAAGTGGATCCCAAATCCATGAAAGTGATTACTGCTATTGGTTATAACAAGGAATGGAGTGAGTCTCTTTCATTTGTAATTCAAGAAGACGTTTTTGAACTGATACAATCCTCTGCGCACCCTTGTTTTGATCCTGTAACCCAAGAGTTTTTTACAGTTTGTTTTAGAAAGAACATGAACAACCTGGTCTTCACCAGTATTTTCAGTTTAGACCTCACCAGAATTTGGCATGTGACCAATCGATTTTTTAAAAAAGTCTATCGCTTTTTGCAATCCCTTATGCGTTGGATTGGTAAACTTTTTAGGGGTGTAGCTAGGGCTTTTATGGGTTTTGTTTTTCCAGCCTATCTGCAACAGTTAAAGGCAGATGATACCAGCCCTGATGAAGAAAAACAGGAAGATATCTTTGGTATGGTGAATTCTGTTAGCATCTTAAAATGGTCTGGAAAAGGGAAATTACAGTCCTGGAATATTGTAACAGCTAAGGGTAAAAATTTGGTGATTCATCAGACCATGCACCAAACTGCATTAAGTAAGGATTTTATCATATTGGTAGATAGTTCTCTCAAGTTTGCCTTGGATATTATGACCAATATGCCTTTTCCAAAATATCCCATACTCAATAATATCATCCGTTGGTGCGTAGCTAAAGCCATGGAACCCAATACCCCTTTGTATTTGGTTAAAAGGGCTGATCTAGTAGAGGGTGTAACAGATGTAAAAGCACGCAAAGTAATGGTAGACCTAGAAACGGTGCATTACTCAGTTGAATATGAAAATCCTAACAACGATATCACCATATATACATCGCACAATGCGGCTTCCTGTGCAGCAGAATGGGTAAGACCCTATGATACTTTGGGCATTGATTCTACTAAGCCAGTCTTGGAAAATACCATCGGCCTAATGGCCAGCGGAGAAATGGATATTGGCAGGGCGGGTAAGTTTGTGATTAATGGAAATACTGGCGTTAAACAAGAGGCTGTAAAAATATGGCAGAAAGGATTTGAAGGAGATGATACTACGCAACTCAAAGAAGCTCATACCTGGGCAGTAGGACTGAATACTTTTAGAGACATGGCTTCTGCCGATACGCCTACAAATACCATTCCCTATATTTTTTGGCAATCTTATGGTTTAGACTATAGACTACTAACCACATTTATTCGTAAAATGTATGGTAAGTACCAACACCGAAAAATTCCAGTTAAGAAAATGCTGGAATATACCAAGAAGGGTGTGCCATTTTGTTTGAGTAGGATGAATACGGCTACCATGGAAT
>CAIZMD010000042.1 GCA_903933995.1 uncultured Bacteroidota bacterium | reverse complement strand
GGCGATGTTTACAAAGCACTGGCTTTTTATTCCAATACCCGTGGCGAAGTGCCTATTGAGAAAAAAGCACCTGTGCCCGAAGGTTTGGATTGGAACCTTTGGCAGGGTCCGGCTCCGCACAGAGAATACACGGACAATACCTGGGACTATAACTGGCATTGGTATGGCTGGCATTGGGGTACCGCTGAAACCGGTAACAACGCCACGCATGAACTAGACATTGCGCGTTGGGCCTTGCAGGTTACTTATCCTGAAAAAGTAGAAGTGGAAGCGGCCAAGCGTCATTTTAAAAACGATGGTTGGGTTATGTATGATACCATGGACGCTACTTTCCGTTTCCCTGATAACAAGATTATCCAGTGGGATGGTAAGAGCCGCGGTGGTTATAAAACCTATGGCTCTGACCGTGGTACCATTATCTATGGTAGCGAGGGTACCGTGTTTGTAAACAGAGATGGCTATACCTTATATGACCGCGTGGGTAAGAAAATCAAAGACAGCAAAGCTTCTGGTTCTGAAGCGGGCACGGCTCTTGGCGGCGGTGGCGATATGACCGATGCGCACGTGGCCAATTTCTTTAACGTGATCCGCGGCAAAGAAACCAAACTCAACTCTCCTATTGAAGAAGGCGCTATTAGCCAGATGTTGTGTCACTATGGCAATATTGGCTATAGGATTGGTAAGTCTTATTCCGTGAATACCCAGAACGGACATATTTTGGACAAAGACGGGATGAAATTGTGGGATAGACAGTATGAGAAGGGTTGGGAGCCTAAACTATAAAAGTTTGAATCCACCCCGCCCTTCGGGCACCCCTCCTTACGCTGCGCGCAAGGAGGGGATTTTTTTTTAGAACTGTTTATCAATTTGGAGTCTATAATTAAAATTTACCAATTCAAAAATGTTCAATAATTTTGAATGTTCATGAATCATGAACAAATAATATAATTGAACATGGAAACGCAAAATATATTACAAAAGGCTATTAATCAGTTTACACTAGCTACTGGAATTGATGCTAAAATATTAGATAAACAACCTAAAATCAATCAATTACAGAATACAGATGCTTGTGTAGAAATAAAAGTAGGCAATCAGGTAATTGAGTTCCCAACAATCATTAAAAACGAAATCAGAGAACATAACCTCCCCGAATTGTTGCAAAAACTGCAGCAAAATAAAAAGGAAGGATTATTGGTATGCCGGTACATTCCTAAACCTATTAAGGAAATTCTGAAAAACCAGGGTATCAACTATCTTGAAACTGCTGGTAATTGCTTTATAAGAAAAGAGGGGCTTTACTTTTATATTAACGATAAGATTGTAACAAAGGAACGCCAAACCAAAGAAGGTAAACTATGGAAAACAGCAGGTATTAAATTTTTATTTGGCATCCTCTTGCAGCCAACGCTACTAAACGAACCCTATAGGAAGATGGCCGAAATCACAGAGGTAGCATTAGGGAATATTGGCCCGTTTCTAGAGGAGTTGAAAAATGAAGGATTTTTAAAAGAGGGGATTGAAAATGGTAATCAAATTTTATTCCTTGAAAATCTGGAGACATTGCGTAACAAATGGATAGCAATGTTTAACGCGGTGCTGAAACCAAAATTAAATCAAGGGCGCTTCAGGTTTGTAGATAAGCAGATATTGAATCATTGGGAACAGCTCCCCAATGCAGATTTCTACTGGGGAGCTGAAACTGCAGGCGCAGTTTTAACCAATCACCTTCATCCAGAAATATTTACAATTTATACAAAGCAGCCTAAAATAATTTTAATGAAACATTTGAGGTTGGTACCAGATCCGGCAGGAAATGTAGAAATTTTGGATGTATTTTGGCATGACCAACTTAATTATAAACAAGGGCTAGTTCCACCCCTGCTTGCTTATGCTGACTTGGTTACCAGCCTCGATAGCAGAAACAGAGAAACAGCAGTAAGAATAAAACAGCAATACCTTGAAACAACCCATTGATCTTTTAAATCCTTTAGTAGCAGAAATGCTGAAGATCATGGAAACTGTTTTCAGTACGTATAAAGTTGATTATTACCTGGTTGGTGCCATTGCAAGGGATATTAGTTTATCTACACAAGAAGGTTTCGGATCTAAAAGAAAAACGAACGATGTAGACATTGCTATTTTATTGAACAACGAGAAAGAATTTTATGCTATTAAAGAGGCGTTGGTGGCAACAAATCTTTTTGAGGAAAGCAGCTACAAAGCAATTAGATTAATATATAAAGATGCCATAGAAGTTGATCTACTGCC
>CAIZMD010000041.1 GCA_903933995.1 uncultured Bacteroidota bacterium | reverse complement strand
CTGGTCCCTCTAAACTTGGCTCACCCTGTACATAGTCTACATAGGTAAAAGTGGTAGGAGACATGACCACATTATGTTTGCTTTTGGCGGCTTCAATGCCACCTTTCACGCCACGCCAGCTCATCACATTGGCAGAAGGAGAAACGCCACCTTCTAAAATCTCATCCCATCCAATCATTTTCTTACCCTTTGATTGGATAATTTTTTCAACCCTTTTTACAAAATAACCTTCTACTTCACTCATGTTTTTTAATCCTTCTCTAGCCATTAATGCTTTTACTTCAGGACTTTTCTCCCAAAAGTTTTTGGCACACTCATCACCACCCATATGAATGTATTCAAAGGGGAATAGCTGAGCTACTTCTGTCATTACCTTGTCTACGAATTCATAAGAAAACTCATTAGCAGGGCTAATGCTATTGTCAACAATGGCAGCAAACCCTCCAGTAAACCAATTCATAAATGGAATGCCTTGATATACTTTATGTTCGCCTGGTGTAGCAGATAATTGTGGATAGGCGGCTACTGCTGCCAAACTATGACCTGGTACATCAATTTCGGGCAAAATAGTTACAAATCTTTCTTTAGCATATTGTACCAATTCCCGAATGTCTTCATGGGTATAGAAACCGCCATAAGTCTTGGGTTCTTTGTCATCCGCAGCTTTGGGAGAATTGGACCATTTGCCATTGCGTTCAATGCGCCATGCACCCACTGAAGTCAATTTTGGAAGACTCTTGATTTCTATTCTCCATCCTTCATCATCTGTTAAGTGCAGATGTAAGAGGTTGAATTTGAAACGGACCATATCGTCCATAAACTTTTTCACTTCTGCTTTGGTAAAGAAATGGCGACTTACGTCTAACATGAGACCCCTCCATCCAAATCTTGGTTGGTCATCTATAGTGACACAGGGAATGGTCCATGTTTTATTGGATTGTACTTTGTTACTCACAATTTCATTAGGCAATAATTGTAATAGGGTCTGCATGCCATAAAACAAACCAGCTGCTTGGTTAGCACTAATGGTCACAGTGTTTTCAGTCACTTTTAATTGATAGCCTTCTTTTCCAAGATTTTCATTGGTTTTAGCCAATAACTGTAATCGAATGCCAGTTTCTTGTAAAGCGGGGTTAATCGCTAATTTAAATCCAGTAGACTGGGACAAATGTTGGGCTAATTGTTGGGCAACTTGTTTGGCATCGTCTTGATTTGACACACTAATGCCAACTTGGTTGTTAAGAACAAATTTTCCTGACTCACTGATCAAGGAAGCTGGAATGGGAATAATGTCAATAGATTTAGTCTGTGCCATAGTTACAGAAAGGCTAAAGGCCGCAAGTGCAGCAAGAATCGTTTTTTTCATATGTTGAGTTGAGCAATTAAGGCCAAAAGTTACGCAGAATTGACCATCTAAATAACTGAAAACAAAAAAAGCATTCCTAAGAATGCTTTTTGATAATTTGATGGAAAAGGGTCTAATAGATTTCAGTTCAACCCAATACCATTATCTGACTAACTATAAAGAAGCCGCCCAAATGCGCCTATGTCCTTCTTTTCCCCATTCTTTCATGCCCTTTTTTAATTCAGTATACAACTGATTCCAATTGACTTTCTTGCCCTTTTGGGTAGGTGTCAATTGAGCAGGAGTTGGTTCTATTAATTCTAATTTGGTTGCAAACCAAGTGGTATACAATCTGGGTATGGCTAGTCCTAATATCATGCCTGGTAAACCACCAAAACTCTCAGGCCCAGAACTCACACTAATTTGGTCAGTATAAAAAGCAACCACAACAACTGAATCACAGATTTTGGTCACTGCTTTTTTACATTCAAAGCCGGCAATATCACGGGTTTCGCTGGTGATTTTCCATTCCAGATTACGCAAGCTGTCTTTGATCACATAAGTGTTCTCAAAGATTTCTCTTTGTGCCGAAACACTATTGCCAGTTAAATCATTGACTACATTATCTGTTTCTGAAGGCTTAGTGCCCCACATATATTTGTTGTCCGTATTTTCCTTGGCCAATTTGTAAATGCTCTTGGTCTCATTAAAACGCAGTTCATACACGTCAGTAACCAACCTAGGCATGGTTTTCAT
>CAIZMD010000040.1 GCA_903933995.1 uncultured Bacteroidota bacterium | reverse complement strand
GCATTATTGATCAAAATATCAATAGTTCCAAAAGTCTTGATTACTACATCAATAAACTGTCTACACTCTTGTTCCCTGCTTACATCAGCCGTATGCACCAATAATGGCTTACTGGCATACTTACTTTGGATGGCATAGAATTTATCATAATTTCTGCCGCAGGTAGCCACTTTGGCTCCTAAATTCAAGAAAGACTCTACCAAAGCTTTTCCAATTCCATCGGATCCACCGGTAATAACAACTACTTTATTTGCAAAATAGGACATAAGGATATGTGTATAAATGTCAAAATTAAGCAGTTAATGCAGGATTGTGGAAATTTCTGTGTGTAATTAAAATAAAATAGATGCATAAAAATTTGGCTGGTTTTATAAAACGCCTATTTTTGCACTCCCAAATACGAAAACAGAAGTAATTCTGACTAGTAGATTCCGTAGCTCAGTTGGTAGAGCAATACACTTTTAATGTATGGGCCCTGGGTTCGAGTCCCAGCGGGATCACAAAGCTCCTCAAGAAATTGAGGAGCTTTTTTTATGCTTTAAGCTAACCCAAAATTAAAAGCCCCTATGGCTTTCTTCAAAAGCCGCAGTAAGACCAAAGCGTATGCGCAACAAGCTAGCTTGATTGCGCAGAAGCGAAGGTCTTACACGAGCGCAGCGAGGGCTTTTGAATAAAGCCTTTTGCAAAACTTACTTTTTAAAGCTCTTGCAATTGTAGTTGTTTCAGCAAACCTCATAAATAAAAATCTCCCTTATTTATAAAACAGCTTTGCGCTAGCTCAATGCGTAAGGGAAGTCGGCGAAGCCGACAATCCCAGGTAGAACTTCCACTTTTTATAAAAAATAAGTCAATGCGCAGTGCTGTTGGCCCAGCCAATAGCACCAGTAATCACATCCCCCTCTTTGACTTAAATCACCCCAAAAGAACATGATATTGCTCATGTTATCACCTGAACAATATCATTTTTTCAGATTTTGGATGGCGCTAGCTTCACATTCTAATAAAACCGCAAAAACCATCCAAGTTTTACTAATTCTGAAAAAACAATATATATGCTTGAAAACGACATCACCAAACCAGTAGATCTGACCACCCACCACGAAGGAACAGGTGCTTTAAGGTCTCGCCAACCAGTTTATGTTGATTTTATGCCACCTTGCAACAGCGCTTGTCCAGCCGGAGAAAATATTCAGGCTTGGATGGCACATGCACAGGCTGGTAATTATTTTGAAGCCTTTCAAACCATCATGGAAGACAATCCATTCCCCGGTATAATGGGAAGGGTTTGTGTTAAGCCATGTGAAACAGGATGCAATAGAAATCATATTGATGATACCGTGAACATTCACGCTGTTGAAAGATATATTGGTGATGAAGCCATAAAACAAAACTGGCAGGTTAGACAAAAAGCTCCTGCTACAGGCAAGAGAGTTTTAGTAGTTGGAGCTGGCCCAAGTGGTTTATCCGCAGCTTATCACTTAGCCAAACAAGGACATACGGTAGAAATTCATGAAGCAAGTGGACATGCTGGTGGTTTGCTTTGGGCTGGTATTCCTGAATATAGATTACCCAAAGAAATTTTAGAAGCAGAAATTGCACGTGTAGTAAGTATGGGTGTTACCATTAAACTCAACACCAAAGTATATGATCTTGCTGGTGTAAAAGCAGATGGCAAATTTGATGCAGTGTATTTAGGCATTGGTGCTCAGCTAATTCAAGAAGAAGCATTTAGCAGAGATAACTCAGTTTATATTAAAGATGCATTTGGTTTTTTTAATGAAATCAAATCAACTACTTCTCCTTATTTAAATAAAAAAGTAGTGGTGTATGGCGGAGGAAAATTGGCCATGTATCTCTCTAGGATTATCAAACGCTTTGGATCTGAAGCAGCAGTTTATTTTCCAGGAGACAAGAAGATGATGCCTGCTTATGACTATGAAACTGACGATGCCATTGCAGAAGGTGTAGACGTACAATTGTATAGAAGCATTTCTAAAATAGAAAACAAGAAAATCACTTTAGAAGTAGTTAAAGTAGAAAAGGGAAAAGCTATTGGAACGGGCGAATTTGAAACCGTAGACGCAGACGTATTAATCATTGCCAATAGACAAGAAGTAGCATCAGAATTTTTGAAAACCATTTCTGGTGTTGGTTTAAATGCAGATGGTACAATTGTCATAGATGGCCAAAGAATGACAGGCGCAGCAGGAATTTTTGCCGGTGGCGATATGTTACCTGGAGAAAATAGGTCTGCGACTATTGCCATAGGTCATGGTAAAAAAGCGGCTAGAACCATTAATAGCTTTTTAGAAAACCAACAATTTGTCAAAGGCGAAAAGCACCCAACTGCAGGTTTTAGAAAACTACATATGTGGTATAAAACCGATGCTCCTCAAAAAGCACAAGAAAAATTAGCACCAGAAATTGCCGTTAAAAACTTTGACGAAATCAATGCTGGTTTATCCGAAGCGGAAGCAAGATTTGAAGCACAGCGCTGTTTGAGTTGTGGTAACTGTTTTGAATGTGATGGCTGTTTTGGTGCATGTCCAGAAAATGCCATTATTAAATTGGGCAAGGGCAATAGATACAAATTCAATATGGACGCTTGCACAGGTTGTGCCGTTTGTTATGAACAATGTCCCTGCCACGCAATAGAAATGATTCCTGAACCCATAAATGCTACTACTAATGCCTAATAAAAATATGATATCCACCATTGATGGAAATGAAGCAGCAGCCTATGTTGCCTATCGTGTCAACGAGGTCTGCGCCATCTATCCTATTACGCCTTCTTCTACCATGGCAGAATTGGCAGATGAATGGGCTTCTAAGGGAACTAAAAATATCTGGGGAGGTATTCCTGATATTATGGAAATGCAAAGTGAAGCAGGTGCTGT
Organism: uncultured Bacteroidota bacterium; assembly: GCA_903933995.1. Taxonomy (GTDB): domain Bacteria; phylum Bacteroidota; class Bacteroidia; order Chitinophagales; family Chitinophagaceae; genus Sediminibacterium. Next base: position 6,456 of record CAIZMD010000040.1, on the reverse strand, counting down.
AGGTACCGTACACGGTGCGTTGCAAACCGGCTCACTTACTACCACTTTTACAGCATCACAAGGTTTGATGTTGATGTTACCCAATATGTACAAGATTGCTGGGGAATTAACTTCTACTGTATTCCATGTTGCAGCACGTTCTTTAGCAGCACAGGGTCTGTCTATCTTTGGTGACCACCAAGACGTGATGGCAGCTAGAACAACAGGCTTTGCCTTATTAAGTTCTGCTAGTGTGCAAGAAGCACATGACTTTGCTTTGATTGCACAAAATGCTACCCTAAAATCAAGGATTCCATTTGTACACTTTTTTGATGGATTTAGAACCTCTCATGAAGTAAATAAATTGGAGTTATTAACCGATGATCAGATTAGGTCTATGATCCCTGATGATTTGGTGATTGCCCATAGAAACAGAGGCTTGAATCCAGACCATCCATTTATCAGAGGTACTGCTCAAAACCCCGATGTTTATTTCCAAGGAAGAGAAACTGTAAATACTTTCTATAACAACCTTCCTCAAATTGTGGAAGACAGTATGCGAAAGTTTGAGCAACTAACCGGCAGAAGGTATGAACTCTTCCAATACAGTGGAGCCCCAGATGCAGACAGAGTTATCATTGTCATGGGATCTGGTGGTGAAACCGTTTCAGAAACCATGATGGCATTAAATGCTGCTGGTGAAAAAACTGGTGTGATTCAAGTTCGTTTGTATAGAACCTTCTCTTTAGAACATTTGGTAAAAGCACTTCCAAAAACGGTAAAAACCATTGCCATTTTAGATAGAACCAAAGAATCAGGTTCTTCTGGAGAACCCATGTACCAAGATGTTTTATCTACTTTGGTTGAAGCTTTACAACAAGGCAAAATCAATCATTTACCAAAACTAGTTGGTGGCCGTTATGGTCTTTCTTCTAAAGAGTTCACACCAGCCATGGTAAAAGCCGTGTATGATGAGCTCAAAAAAGAGAATCCCAAAAATGGCTTTACTGTTGGCATCAATGATGACGTAACCCATTTGAGTTTAAGCTATGACCCCAATTATAAATTGGACGAATCAGAATGGAGACAAGGTCTGTTCTTTGGTCTTGGTGCTGATGGTACAGTTGGTGCCAACAAGAATACCATTAAGATTATTGGTGAGAATACGGATTTATATGGTCAAGGTTATTTTGTATATGACTCTAAAAAATCAGGGGCTAGAACCGTATCGCATTTGCGTTTTGGACCAAAACCCATTAGAGCACCTTATTTGATTTCTAAGGCCGATTTTATTGCCTGTCACCAATTCAACTTTACTGAAAAAGTAGAAATGCTGGCTTTTGCAAGTGAAGGAGCTACTTTCTTATTAAATAGCCCATATAGCAAAGAAGAAGTATGGGATAAATTAACTGGACAAGTTCAAAAACAAATCATTGATAAGAAAATCAAATTCTTTGTCATTGATGCAACCACTGTTGCCCGTGATACAGGTATGAGGGGAAGAATCAATACCATCATGCAAACCTGTTATTTTGCACTTTCTGGTGTATTACCTAGAGAAGCTGCTATTAAACAGATTAAGAAAGCTATTGAAAAAACCTATTTCAAAAAAGGTCAAAAAGTTATTGATCAAAACTTCTTAGCAGTAGACGCCACATTGGCCAATATGTTTGAAGTACAGTATCCAGGAAGTGTTTCTGCAGCAGACATGAAAATGCAAACTGTTTCAGATAAAGCGCCAGATTTTGTCAAAAATGTTACGGCTGTGATGATGGCTGATCATGGAGATCAACTACCAGTTAGCATGATGCCAATTGATGGTACTTATCCAAGTGGTACTACTCAGTGGGAAAAAAGAAATGTATCTGACAAAGTGGCCATCTGGGAACCTGATCAGTGTATACAGTGTGGTAACTGTGCTTATGTTTGTCCGCACAGTGTGATCCGTGCAAAATTCTACCACAAAGACAATTTAAAAGGTGTACAAGACGGATTCAAACACGCTCCTATTAATGCTCGTGGATTTCCTGAAACCCAATATACCCTTCAGGTTTATTTGGAAGATTGTACCGGTTGTAACCTTTGCGTAGAAGCTTGTCCAGTTACACATGCCACAGACAATAGCAAAAAAGCTATTAATCTGGGAGACAAAGAACCCATTTTAGAATTAGAGCAAAAAAATATAGAAGCATTTGAGAATATTACTTGGAATGATCGTTCTAAAATTGATTTCTCTACTGTTCATGGTGCACAATTCTTAGAACCCTTGTTTGAATTCTCAGGAGCCTGCGCAGGTTGTGGTGAAACGCCTTATTTGAAACTCTTGTCACAGCTCTTTGGTAATCGTTTACTAATTGCCAATGCAACAGGTTGTTCTTCTATCTATGGTGGTAACCTACCAACAACTCCTTGGACTGTAAACAAAGAAGGCAGAGGACCAGCTTGGTCAAACTCTCTCTTTGAAGACAATGCAGAATTTGGATTGGGTATGCGTATTACCGCAGACAATCAACTAGTCATTGCCAAACAATTGCTTGAAGAATTAAAACCAGAATTGGGTGAAGCATTTGTCAATGAAATTGTCAGCGCCAAACAAGTGCATGAATCTGAATTGGTTTTGCAACAATTAAGGGTACAATTATTAAAAGAAAAACTGGCTAGCATTTCTCTATCTGCTGCCAAACATTTACTCTCTGTTTGTGACCAATTGGTTCGCAGAAGCGTTTGGTTGGTTGGTGGAGATGGATGGGCATATGATATTGGCTATGGTGGCTTAGACCATGCATTGGCAAGTGGTAGAAATGTGAAAATTCTGGTAATGGATACTGAAGTATATTCTAACACAGGTGGACAGTCTTCTAAATCAACACCTACAGCTGCTACTGCAAAATTTGCAGCCGCTGGTAAAACAGGTGGAAAGAAAGACTTGGCCATGCAAGCCATTTCTTATGGTAACGTATATGTGGCAAGGATTGCATTTGGTGCCAACCCACAACAAACATTACTAGCAATGAGAGAGGCAGAAGCTTATGACGGCCCTGCATTAATCCTAGCTTATAGCCATTGTATTGCACATGGATATGACCTAAAAGATGGTTTAAGTCAACAAAACAATGCCGTTGCAAGTGGTCACTGGCCATTACTAAGATACAATCCAGTATTACGGATCAAGAATCAAAATCCATTTGTACTTGATTCTGCTAGACCTACTATGAGTTTGAGAGATTATGCTTACAATGAGTTACGTTACAAAGTGCTTACTGTAACCAATCCTGAGGAAGCTGAAAGGCTGATGGTACACGCACAAGACCTAGTGAATTTAAAATGGAAAACATACGAAGAAATGGCTACCAAAAAAGCCAGTGACTTTGTACCCATTGGTTAAGAGATAGGCTATATGAAAAGGATGCCACTTCAAGCAATTGGGGTGGCATTTTTATTTTGTAGACCTCTTGCTTTTCCAATAATCTATAATAGGGGCAAATGGACCCAATTGATGCTTGGACTGTGGAAAGCTGTCAGCATAAGGCCCATAAGGATAATCTATAGGTTTGGTAGCAAGATTGGGCCAATCCTTTGAAATGTCTTTGTTGGGTCTGGACTGGGAATTTATATAGGCAGCAAGATCCCAAGCTTCTTGGTTGGTTAGAAAGGGCTGTTGGTAATTAATGCCATTGGGCATATTGTTTTTAATAAAGCCGGCCAATTTAGATAATTGATTCATTCCAGCACCGTGGTTATAACTGCTCTTACCCCAAAGCGGTGGATTGATAAAATAGCTTAGACCACTACTGTCCAAACTTCCTTCACCACTATTTCCATGGCATTTGCTACAATGGGTTGTATAAAGTATTTTTCCTTTTACTGGATCAGCTGATCTATTTAAAAATTCTAGTGGAGCAATACCAGAACCATTAGCTATTGTTCCTTTTGGAACATCTGCTCCCACCCAATGGATATAGCTTACAAAGGCTTTCATCTCTACAGAATTGCTATCTAAGGTTTTGCCATTCAGGCTTCTTTCTAGGCAATCATTGACGCGCTTAACTGTAGATTCTACTGTGCCAGATCTTGCCCTAAATTTGGGATAATTGGCTGCTACAGAACCATAATTCAAGCCCCAAGGTTTGGTACCAGCTTGCAAATGACAGTTTTGACAATTCATGCCATTTGTGATTTGCATAACTTTCCCTTTAGGGCCTAAATAAATGGAAGTATGTGCAATAAGTTCATAGCCATAACGAATCTGTTGACTAGACAAACTGGTATCCTGTGGTAGTAAATCAGCAGATTTACCCATCCACAAACTATCATGATTAGAAACAGGAGCGTTGTTGGGCATTTTTTTAAATACCGCTTGATATATAAAAGCCATTACCAAAATCAGTACCAAACAAATAGCCAATAACATTTTTGAGGTTCTACCCATTGCCCTATTAATTAACCCCCGATTTTAGATAACTCCAACCATCTTCTTGTTTCAATACCAATTCTGCAACACCTGAAGGAACGGTGATGGCTTGAACAAGCAATTGTGATTTCTCAATATGGTGTTTTCTCATAGAGTTTTCACAAGCTGCAAAAACAACTCCTTCTTTAGACATGGCAATAATATCAGCAGTCAAATGGGTTTTATCCTTTACTAAAAAGTCTAGTGCTTTTCCATGAACCACTAATTCTACTTGTACATTGTTTGGCCAGATTTTTTGCAAGTTGCGAATATTCCCAATGGTGGCGGACCATGCGGTTGTATCTGCCGTATTCATTTGCACTACTACTTTATGAATTTTACGGTTGCCATCTTGTGACATTGCTTGATGAAAACAAAGGCTAAAAAGCAATACAAAGAAGGGAATAAATCTATTGTTGCGCATGTTTTTTTTATGAATATACTTAAAACTGCCAGCTTTTAGCAGACCTAATATTTGTCTACAAACTGATTAAAGGTATCATTGTATCTGTCTCCAATATTAGGATAGGTTTGAATCAAGGTTTCTATTTGTTCAAAGTCATCTGCAGATAATTGAATCTGAACTGCCCCTGCATTTTCTACCAAATATTTTGGCCTTTTGGTTCCAGGAATTGGAATGATACTCGGTGATTTTGACAAAACCCAAGCAATGGCCAATTGGGCAGGGCTACATTGTTTTGCTTTTGCAATTTGGGCAAACCCTTCTGCTAATTGTTGGTTATTCTGAGCATACGCGCCTTGATACCTAGGTAATTTTTTTCTAAAATCGTTTTCTGATAACTGATCGGAATCTACTGTACTTGTCATCAATCCCCTAGACAATGGACTAAACGCCACTAAACTAATACCCAAGCTTTCACATAATGGTAGAACATCTTGTTCAATTTCCCTACTTAAAATAGAATACTCACTTTGAATGGCTGTAATTGGATGAACCGCAACGGCCCTCTTGATAGAATTGACCGATGCTTCAGACAGACCCAAGTATCTAACTTTCCCCTCCTTAACCAAATCTGACATGGCTCCTACCATCTCTTCAACAGGAATGGATTGGTCTACCCTATGGGCATAATAGAGATCAATTACATCTGTTTGAAGTCTTTTTAAACTTGCTTCAACCGCCTTTTTCATGTAGGCTGGTGACCCATCAAAACAGAGTTTGCCAGAAGCATCATTATGAAATCCAAACTTAGTTGCAATAAAAACCTTCTGTCTATTGGGTTTTAAGACTTTGGAAATCAACGCTTCATTTCTCCCCCCTGCATACATATCAGCCGTATCCCAAAAATTGATGCCTAATTCAATAGATTTTTCTAAAGTTGCAATAGAGGCTTCATCATCAGGTATACCATATGCATGATTCATACCCATACAACCAAGGCCAATGGCCGATAACTGAATCCCTGTATTTCCTAAGATCCTATATTCCATAATGGTATTTAAAAGGAAATTTATAAAACTCTTATTAAATTGAAGAAAATTAGTAAGATGCTGCCAAAATCAAATAAGATACTAATGCTACTAAAGTATCTACCTGTATTGTTATTTCAGTTCAATAGTTTTGGTCAATCCAAGCAACCCAATATCCTAGTCATTTTTTCTGACGACCATGCCCAACAAACCATTAGTGCTTATGGCAGTAAATTAATGCAAACACCAAGCATTGATAGGATTGCAAAGGAAGGGGCCGTATTCACCAATACATTTGTAACCAATAGCATTTGTGCCCCTGCAAGGGCCGTATTGTTAACGGGTAAATACAGTCATTTAAATGGATTAAAGGACAATGCACCTGGTAGGCGTTTCAATGGAGATCAGGAGCAGGTTCAAAAACTATTACAACAAGCCAATTATCAAACTGCTTGGATAGGTAAATGGCATTTACAATCATTACCAAAAGGATTTGATTATTGGAAAATACTTCCCGAACAGGGAAACTATTTTCAACCAGATTTTATTGGCATGCCCAATGACACTGCACGATATAAAGGATATGCCACCAATAT
>CAIZMD010000039.1 GCA_903933995.1 uncultured Bacteroidota bacterium | reverse complement strand
GTACTATCGTCTAATTGGTATCCAACAGAATCAATGCTAATATTTTTTCCTTGGTTAATGGTAATGGTGGCATTTACCCTTATTTGGTCTCCAATAGTGTCTTTGTGAATACTGTCTTTAAAACTAGCATAATAATAGCCCTGAGAATTTAAGTAGGCATTCATGTAATTAATAGAACGGATCATGTTGAGGCTATCATAGACAGGTGGATTCTTGATCCGATAGCCCAAAAGATATCTTTGTTCTTTTCTAACCCTTGCAGAGTCATCCCAATAATTGTTAAGATCTGTACTTAGTTTTTTGAGTTCGTCTTTAGTACCACTACCTTTTAGAACCACTTTATTGCCATACATAAATGGCTTACCAATAGGGTAGTCCACCACTTTTGTTCTTCTTTCCTCTGAACAGCCGGCCAAAGTCAGGAGGGCAATAAGACAGAAAAGCCCAGAAAACCATTTAACTTTAGCCAGTTTCAAACGCATGCACATGATCAGTAAGAATGAACTCAAATATATTCAATCTTTATGCCAGAAAAAACAAAGGGCAGCTGAGGGGGTATTTATTGCAGAAGGTCCCAAGCTAGCAGAAGAGCTTTTGGCCAGTGATTATAAGGTGATTAAGGGCTATGCTACGGCAGCATGGTTGGCTGAAAATAAGACTGGTAAAGGGTTTGCAGAAGTGTCTGAGATAGAGTTGGAGAAAATGACGGGTTTGCAAACAGCCAATCAGGTGATCTTGGTTTGTGAACAGAAAATTCAAAAAACAATTCCTGATTTGTCCAAAAAACTCAGCTTGGTGTTAGATGGTATTCAGGATCCTGGTAATTTGGGCACCATTATCCGAATTGCTGACTGGTTTGGTATTGGTCAAATAATAGCTAGTGAAGACACGGTTGAACGCTATAATCCCAAAGTGATTCAATCTACCATGGGTAGTTTTATTCGCGTACCAGTTTATTATACAGATATAGTTACATTCTTAACTGCTACCAAACTGCCGGTATATGGTGCCATGTTAGAAGGGGTGTCAATGTATGAAGTAGCAAAACCAGTAACGGGTTTATTAGTCATTGGTAATGAATCTAAAGGCATTCGGGAACCTATTCAGCCCCTGATCAAACAGGCTATTACCATTCCAAGATTTGGTGGAGCAGAGTCTTTAAATGCTGCTGTTGCTACAGGGATCTTGATCTCTCATTTGAAAGGATAGTAGAAGCTAAAGACAAGCTATTACCTGAATTGAATGGCTTTAGTAGGTTGGATTTTTCTAATCAAAAGTGTGGGAATGATTAAAGACAAATAACAAACCAAGGTAGTAGCTGCACAAACCACCAATACCTCCCACCAAATAATATGGATAGGTGCTTCGGAAACATAGTAGGCAGTCTCATCCAATTTGATAAAGCCCGTGTATTGTTGCAAAAAGCAAAGCCCTAGTCCTGCAATTAGTCCAATGCCAATGCCTGCAAACGTGATCACTGTTGCATGGTACAAAAACAGTTTTTGAATCAACCAATTGTCTGCGCCTAGCGCCTTGAGAATGCCCACCATCCTGGTTCTTTCTAAGATCAGGATTAACAAACAGGTAATGAGATTGATAATGGCAACAATGGCCATGACTATAAAAATCACATTCCTATTTACGTCTTGAATATTCAGCCAGTCAAAAATATTGGGATGCACTTCTCTAATGGTTTTACTCATCCACTCTGCCGGAAGCCTATCTGATAAGACGGCAGAAATTTGATCCATTTGTTTATAGTCTTTGACAAAAATTTCATAGCCTCCTGTTTCGTCACTAGCCCAATTACCCATGAGTCTAATCAATTGTTGATCTCCTATTACAAAGAGTTTGTCGTATTCTTCTATGCCTGTTTTGAAAATGCCTACCACCGCTAATTTTCGGTAATTTCTACTGCCATTGGTAGAGGAGATAAAATAGATTCTAAGACTATCGCCAAGGGCAATACTTAATTGTTTGGACAATTGTTCTGAAACCAATATTTCTTTGGTATAGCCACTATCTACAAATTGCAACCACCTGCCTTTGCGTATAAATGGTTTGAGTTGCATACTATCATAAGCTTGTTCTACGCCCTTTAATAGAACCCCTTCTATCTCTTTGTTTTTTTCAACAATGGCACTCTTGGTGGCAAATGTCTGTACTTGAACAACTCCTGGTTCAGAACGTAGAATCTGTTCAATCTTGGGGCTTTTTTGAATAGGTGTTTCCTCCGCTACCAATGATTTATTGGGTTCAAATTTTTGCACCCGAATATGTCCCCAAAAACTAAATACTTTGGAAGAAACAGTTTGTTGAAACCCATTTACAAAAGCCAGCGTGGCAATCATAGACATGACACTCACAGCAGTGGCAACCACAGACAATCGGATGATAAATCGGGCAAAAGACCGTTGTTTGGTAAATGCTATCCGTTTTGCTATGTAAAATGCTAGGCTCAGGTACTTGGTTTTTGTCAAAACTACACCCAGTGCGCCAATGCAGCAAATGCTTTTGCAGTAGGGGGGATTGTTGTAAGTTTGACTATAATCTAATTCATGAAATTGAGGGTCTGCCTTTTTATATTGCTATGCTGCAGTCAAGCCATCGCTCAGCGATTGCCTGATAAGATCTATTTGCCTAGTATTCATGGTGTAAAGTTGTTTCAACAAAATAACCAGTCTAGCTTACCCATTTTGCAACTCAATGCTGGAGACCAATTAGAATTGCATTTTGACGATTTTAACAATTATCCTAAAAATTTCTTTTATACCTACCAGCTTTGCAATGCTGATTGGACACCCGCCAATGTAAACGTGTTTGATTATATCAAGGGCTTTAACCAAGTAAGACTTAGTCAATATAGAGTAGCTTCTATTGCCGCACAGAAATATGTGCATTATCAAGCGCAATTGCCTGATAGAAATGCCATGCCCATCATGAGCGGGAATTATCTTTTAAAAGTATACTTAGACGGCGATACGTCTAAATTGGCATTTACCAAAAGGGTGTTGGTAGTAGACAAACGGGTAACCATTGGGGCGCAAATACAACAGCCTTATGACAACCAATTGTTGCGTTCTCACCAAAAAATACAGTTCTCGGTAGATACCAAGGAGCTCAACTTAATGAGCCCTCAACAGGTTAAAGTATTGGTCATGCAAAACAATCGCTGGAGCGATGCGGTTATGGACAAGCTACCTGTGTTTATCCGTGGACATTTGCTGGAATACAATGGGGAACAAGATTTTGTATTTCCTGCTGGTAAAGAATATAGATGGGCCGATCTGCAAAGTTTTAGATTTGAAAGCGATAGAATTGTAAAAGTAGACAGAACCGTAGAGCCGGTGATAGTTACCGTAAAAACAGATCAAACAAGAAGTAGTTTTTCCTATATCAATTTTCAGGACAGAAACGGATATACAGAAATCAATTGTACAGAATCTGTAAATCCTTGGTGGCAGAGCGATTATGCCTGGGTAGATTTTAGTTATCAACCCACAGATTTATTAGCAATGTCTGGTAAACAAGTGCATTTGATTGGCGAGTTAACGGGGAATCAAACCAGTGATTCTTCTCTGATGCAATTTGACGCCGTGAACGGAAAATTTGTCAAAAGACTCTTACTCAAACAAGGTTTTTATAGTTATACCATGGCACTCAAAGACCTGAAAAATCCTTTAGCGCCATTAGATGTTAGCCAAACCGATGGTAACTATTGGGAAACGGAAAATGAATACTGCATACTTTTTTATTACCGCTCTCTAAGCGGCCGCCACGATGAATTGGTAGGTATTAGCCAACTTAATTCCAGATTGGGTTTGCGCTAGGAAGATTGGGTAATTGATTGGCCAAGTACCAATATGGTTCAATAAAATGGTGTACGAATATTTTTTCTGGATTGTCTGGAAAAGATTGATAATACGTCTCATTGGCTAGTAACACAATGGTAGGTCCAACACGAACATAATTGAATCCTTCTGCATAGTTAGGCGCTTCAAATCCGGGTAAGCTTTTTGAAACAATGCCTGCTACTGTTCTTCCCAAATATTTTTCATAGCGTCTATTGACTTTTTTGGAAGCATTGTTCAATTGATTGTACACATATTTAAAAGCAATATTTTTTGGAAATGGTTGTTTGCTAATCAACGGTTTTGCATTGGTAAAAGGATTGGTCTGGTTAAAATCGCTCAGCGCCTGAACAGATAAAGGAGTTTCTGGTACCCAGTCTGCACTATTCACAATATTAAAACCCCAACCATTCATCATCCGGCGTTCGTATTCATATGCAAAAAACAAGTTGCCAGGTTTAGGCGCAGCACTACAGTAAGTTTTGAATTGTATATCAGCAGGGATTAATTTTTGGTCTTGTAAACTGGCTATATGAGTACTCAATAAATAGGCAATACCACCCCCTTGGGAATGTCCCAAAATGATCATGTTTTTACAACCCTTTTTATACAAGGAATCAATTTTGGGTAAAATGTCTTTGCTCAAAAATGCCGTTCCAATTAACCAGCCCGTATGAACAGCAGCCCTTGGATTTTTGGCTAATTGATAAGAAAAAGTATCGGTATTGCTGATGCGAATACTGCCCGTGGCAGGAACCATGGCAGCATAAAAATTCTCTACCCAACTGATGGTATTGAGTGTAGTACCCCTGATGCTAATAATAGCAATTCCGTTATTGGCCATCCAAAGATCCCAACGATTGTCTAAGCCCATAGTAGCAGACCTATAAACTAGCTTACATTTTTCAGATGCAGGCGTATTAATCTTGGTCCAAGGACTATCGCCTTGTCTGGCAGTAATTTTTAATAATTCAAGGTATTCCTGTTTGTCAAATCCCGGGCGGAGCAAGTTATTTTGTCCAATACTAGCTTGGAAAAAAATGGTCAAACAAAGGAGGGTAAGGCAAAATTTTGTGGCATGCATGGGCTTGTAATTATGGCAATAAAGTTATTATGGGGTAGGGAAAACTTGCATTTAGTAACAGATTTATTTAAAAAAAGCAGCAAAATTAATTTTCAAACCTTACTTTTGCGCCGGCAGGTCTTACACGACCAGCTCCTGCTGAAACTCCCCAGGGTAGGAATACAGCAAGGATAGGTGGTTGAGCGGTGCGATGTGAGTAGCCTGCCATTTTTTTTTCTTTTGTAAACTAGTGTAAGGGTTTGCAAATTTCTACTGCTAAGTGTTCAATTATCTATCAACACATCATACATGAAATTTTTTATTGACACGGGTAATTTAGCCCAGATTAAGGAAGCCAATGAATTGGGAATCTTAGATGGTGTTACAACCAATCCCTCTTTAATGGCCAAAGAAGGCATTAAGGGCGAAGAAGCCATTGCCGCGCATTACAAAGCCATCTGTGACCTGGTTGACGGGGATATTAGTGCAGAAGTTCTGTCTACTGAGTTTGCTTCAATGGTAGAAGAAGGCAAAAAATTGGCTGCCATTCACCCAAATATAGTGGTGAAAGTTCCCATGATCAAAGACGGTATCAAAGCCATTAAATGGTTTACCGATAACGGGATTCGCACCAATTGTACCTTGGTATTTTCTGCTGGACAAGCTATTCTAGCTGCCAAAGCAGGAGCAACCTATGTTTCTCCCTTTATTGGTAGAATTGATGATAGTGGTTGGGATGGCATGGAACTGATTAGCCAAATGCGACATATTTATGACATTCAGGGTTTCAAAACAGAAATCTTGGCTGCATCTATTCGCAATGCCCTGCACATTATCAAAGCTGCTGAGGCTGGCGCCGATGTGTGCACCTGCCCATTGGATTCTATCCTAGGTTTGTTAAAACATCCATTAACTGATATTGGATTGGCTAAATTCTTAGAAGACGCCAAGAAAATGTAGTAGTTACTATAAACTTTAGAAGGGTTGGGTACTTAGGTATCCAACCCTTTTTCTTTTAGCTAAGCTTGTTGATCCGTTTTAAGGCTTCTCTGACACTTAAATTGGAGAGCGTATTTTTTGCTACAAATTGACTTACCCAATCAGGATTGGTTTTACTGTATTCTCTTAAGGCCCAGCCAATGGCTTTTCTGATAAAGAATTCCTGACTGTCTTTACAATGCAAAATGTATTTGCTTAAGAGTTCTTGGTTGGTATTTACTTTATATGCTTTTTGAAAGAGAATACTGCTTCTTTGCAACCACATATTGTTAGTCTTATTCCACTTATTTGGAATTTTAGGAACCAGCCTTGGGAATTGAATAAAATAAGTCCCCAACCATTCACTGGCAATGCCGTCTACACTGTCCCACCAACTTTTTTCACAAATGCAATACTCCATTAAATGGATACTGTTAGCCGTCCAGAGTGATTTGTGTTTTTTGAATACATCAATGGCAAAATATTGAAACTCACGTTGGGGTAGGGCCCAAAGTTCCTTCACAACAAGTTCCAACGCTTCCCAATTTTCCAAACTATTGGACTTCAAATAGGTATTGGTTAATTGATCCCTTAATGGGGCTTTGATCCCCAGAAATTCAAACTGGTGCAACATATAGGCTTTCATACCCAATGCTAATTCCGGATTAGCATGGAGTTGAAAATATTTTTGAATGCCTTTTACAAAAGGGTGCATGATCTATTTTGGTTGAATCTGCATATTGTAAAACAAAAATGCCCATTTATCTGCTTCTGCCTTAATTACCTGTTCGGTTGATCTTCCAGAACCATGACCTGCCTTGGTTTCTATGCGAATCAAGACCGGATTTTCTCCTTGATGATTGGCCTGTTGGGTAGC
>CAIZMD010000038.1 GCA_903933995.1 uncultured Bacteroidota bacterium | reverse complement strand
TAGGTGAAAATGAAATTGATTCTAGTTGCGGGGAACTCATTTAGAAAACCTTGAATGATTTTTAAAACTGGTGGCGCTGCATAGTGAATATCTCTTAAACAGATAAGCAAACGCTTATCCATTTCCAGAAATGTTTTCAAGAATGTAGCAAAGGCGTAGATCAATTGGTTTTGTAATTCCAAAGGACCTTCCTCCTTATATTGTTTTACATAAGGGATGATTTGTTTTAGATCTGGACAAATATCAATTAAGATATTGGAAGCTGTTCCTAAGCGTTCTTTACAAGCATGGATAAATGCATTCAATTCTTCTTGACTCTGTGAAAGGTAATACTTGGTAATCTGGTCTAGAATATGTTTAAATGCATCATAAGGTACAGGGTCATCTTTGAGAAAAATGGCGTCTACCACCAAGTTTTTTTTATTGGCAACCCTTTCACAAAAATGATTAACCGCATATTGTTTTCCGGAGCCTTTTACACCTTCTATAAAAAATAAAAAACACTCTCCACCTTCCGCTGCTTGGTGGTAATGGCTCAAAAAATAAGTTGCTTTATTTTCAAAAACGGAGGGAAAATGGTGGGTTAAAATAAAATGCTGTTGTTGAGCACTACCCACAATAGCCAACTCTTCATCCAAGTCTCCTTTTTCAAAAATCTGGTTGGCTTGTTCTAAGGCAAATAATGCCGCTTCAGAACCCATTAATCTTTTTTGGGGATCCTTGTTTAATAAACCTGAAATCAATCCAGAAAGGGCTTTGCCCATAAAAGGGTTCCGCTCAAAAGCTCCAATAGGCTCAAAAGTCAGGTGCTTATATATGATACCCATGGAATCGTTTCCGTCAAATGGAACTACCCCAGTAAAGAGTTTATACAGCGTTGCTCCAATTCCATACATATCTGTATAATAGCCTGGCTTTACATTGTACCTGCCCGTTTGCTCTGGCGCTATATAGTGAATCATACCCATTGAAAGATAGCGATCCTTTTCCAGGAGCCTTGGCTTACGAGCATCGGTTAAAAATGTCCATTCACTTAAATGAAGTTGGTCATTATTGTCAATTAAAACATGGTGTGGGTTAATGGCCCCATGTAAATATTTTGACTTATGTAATTGGGCAATAATTTGTATTAATTGTTTAGCAATGGCAAATGCTTTTCTAGTATACTCGCGGTCAATTTGTTGGCTTTCTATCCACTGATCCAGTGACTGTAACTGAAAATAGGGATAGTATAATCCTGTTTCTCCGTCTTTTCCAATAGGTGTAAAAAAACGTCCATTTAATGGAAGCATTTTGGCATTGTCTAATTCTATATCGGCCATGCCTGGCCATGGAGACTTATAGGACTTTAACAATACAACACCACCATCCACTGTCTTTTGAAAGAAATGGGCATGGATGGTTTCCAGCAATTTTGTTTCTTTTATTTTACCTGCATCCATGCTTTATTGATAGTGTGGAAATACTTCTTTTTTCATAAAGGTTTCCAACAATTCCTTTTTTTCAAGGTTAGTGAATCTATTCAATACCTCTGTATAATCTTCAATAGGATTAACTATATAATCCGCTGGTGATGGTTCGCAATCTGCAATCCATACTGAGTGAATGGTAAAAGCAAATTGGAACGAATCATGCGCCATTTTACAAACTGGACCTTGTTTTAAATTTGCTGCATCAAAGAACCAGACTTCACGCGTATATTCATTTGCCTCAAGGTCTTGGGTTCCATTGATCATGGTACACAAGATATAACCATTTAGTTCTGGAGGCAAGTTGGGAGAAGCATTTTTCTTAGGAACAAATTGAAGTGATCTCAAGTTTTGATTCATCTCAAAATGAAACCAGTCTTCAAATTCCATGGTAGCCGTATTCATCCTACTCAAACAAAATGGCACACCCTTCTTGGTATATTCCAGCATTTTCTTAACTGGAATTTTTCGGTGTTGGTACTTACCATACATTTTACGAATAAATGTGGTAAGTAGTCTATAGTCTAAACCATAAGATTGCCAAAAAATATAGGGAATGGTATTTGTAGGCGTATCGGCAGAAGCCATGTCTCTAAAAGTATTCAGCCCTACTGCCCAGGTATGTGCTTCTTTGAGTTGCGAAGTATCATCTCCTTCAAATCCTTTCTGCCATATTTTTACCGCCTCTTGTTTAATGCCAGTATTTCCATTAATCACAAACTTACCCGCCCTTCCAATATCCATTTCTCCACTGGCCATAAGGCCGATGGTATTTTCTAAAACCGGCTTGGTTGGGTCAATGCCCAAAGTATCATAGGGTCTTACCCATTCTGCCGCACAGGAAGCCGCATTGTGCGATGTATAAATGGTGATATCGTTGTTAGGATTTTCATATTCAACTGAGTAATGCACTGTTTCAAGGTCTACCATTACTTTGAGTGCTTTTACATCCGTTACACCCTCTACTAGATCAGCCCTTTTAACTAAATACAATGGGGTATTGGGTTCCATGGCTTTGGCTACACACCAACGGATGATATTA
>CAIZMD010000037.1 GCA_903933995.1 uncultured Bacteroidota bacterium | reverse complement strand
AAACGGTTTATCTGCTTTCACCAACATCAAAGACCCTTTATTATTTTAAAATGGGCCCAAACGGCTAATGGGAAAATAGCAGGGATGGGTGATGAGCGATTAATGATTTCTAATGAATTGACCAATCGTTTGGTGCATCGTTGGCGTAGTGAAGAAGCTGCTATTTTAGTTGGTTATAATACTGCGTTAAAAGACAATCCAAGACTGGACAACCGTTATTGGAAGGGGAAAGCTCCCATTAGAATGGTGATAGACAGGGATTTGAGTTTACCCTCAAACTTGCATTTGTTGGATGGAAGTTTAAGAACCATTGTTTGGAATCAGGTTAATAATCATGCAGCACCCAATCTGGATCATGTTCTTATAGATGCTGAGAAAGATACCATTGAACAAATTTTGACAGCTTCTTATCAAATGGGAATTCAAAGTATAATAGTAGAAGGTGGTGCTGCTTTATTGCAAACGTTTATTGACAAAGGTTATTGGGATGAAGCAAGGGTGATTAGTAATGAGCAGTTAAGCATTGATGGAGGTTTGGATGCACCTGTATTGAAACAGGCAGAACGTTTTCATTCAGAACAAATACAAACAGATAGCATCCATTATTTTCACCCGAGCATACAAGATTAAAATAGGCTATGATTTATTTATTAGGAAGCATTGTATTAACCAGTTATCTGACACTTTCATTTAAGTATTGTGAGCGTCATGGTGTTTCTATTTTTCAGGCCATTGTATTTAATTATATCACTTGTGTGATCACGGGTTCTATAGTCAATGGTGCTTTTCCAATTGATGGAAATACCATCCAAACCCCTTGGTTTAAATGGGCTTGTTTAATGGGCTTGATGTTTATATCCATATTTAATGTGGTTGGATTGACAGCACAGAAAATGAGTGTAGCGGTAGCTTCGGTGGCCAATAAACTGTCTTTGATTATTCCCGTGGTCTTGTCTGTATACTTATACCAAGAAAGCGTAACAGGATGGAAATTGGTTGGGGTGCTTCTAGCTTTGTTAGCAGTGGCGTTAACCTGTTATCCTGAAAAGCAGGTTGAAGGATCTGATAAAAAACGGGTTCAAAAATGGGCTTATTTTTTACCAGTCATCTTATTTTTTGGAAGTGGTTTATTAGACGCACTGATTAACCATGTGCAACAAACCTATGTGACAGATGAGAATTACAATGCGTATTTGATCTCAGGATTTTTCTCTGCTGCAAGCATTGGAACTTGTATTTTGTTATTTCAATACGCTACCAAACAATTACAATTTGCATGGAAACACTTGATAGCAGGGGTTTTGATTGGCGTTCCTAATTATTTTTCAATTTGGTGTTTGGTCAGATTTCTAAAAAATAGTCCTTGGGAAAGTAGTGCCAGTTTCCCTGTGAACAATATGGGTATTGTCTTATTTAGTTCTGTTGTAGCTTGGCTTCTTTTTAAAGAACGCTTGAGTAAGATCAATTGGTTGGGTGTGGCTTTGTCACTACTGGCCATTTATCTCATAGCATTCGGGAACAAATCTTAAAGATGGCAGACGTTTATCAGACCATAGAAAAAACTGCATTTGCCGAGTTCAAAGACCGGGGAAGTAAGTTTATTGCTTATGCTTATCCCATACAAAACGCGGATGAATTTAAATCCTGTTTGCAATTACTCAAGAAAGAGCATCCCAAAGCGGTACATCATTGTTTTGCTTATAGATTGGGATTAGATGGGAATAATTTTAGGGTCAGTGACGATGGAGAACCCAGTGGTTCTGCGGGAAGACCCATACTTGGTCAAATTGATAGCAAGCAATTGACCAATACGGCGGTGATTGTGGTACGTTATTTTGGTGGTACTTTATTGGGTGTGCCAGGACTGATCAATGCCTATAAAACGGCCACTGTGATGGCTTTGCAATTGGTACCCATTGTAGAGAAAGCCATTGAAATCAATTACGAATTACAGTGCAATTACACGCATCTAAATGAAGTGATGACCATTTGCAAACAATTTGGTTGTACCGTATTGGGGCAGGAACAACAATTGTTCTGTTTGTTACGAGTAGGCATTCCCAAAGCCAGATTGGATGAAGTTTTGTTCAAGCTCAATGACCTACACCATGTAGACGTAAAACCTACGTCTAATTAGGCCTTTCCTGCCAATTGATAGATAAATGTGCCCGCTATTTCTTTGATGGTGTATTTCCAGTTTTCAAGAAGGTGAATTTGTGGGATCAAATATTCATGGATTGGCTTCTCTTCATCAAACTCAAAATAATTGCAAGGGTAGGGTTGAATCAGCATTCCTGCCCTTTGGAATAAGCGAATAGATCTTGGCATATGAACGGCTGATGTGATTAAAACATGTGGCCCTTTTAGCTGCAAACTATCCAAGATTTTTTTGGAAAAAATGGCATTCTCGTAAGTGTTTCTAGACTTTCCTTCAAGAATAATGTCTATAGCATTAATCCCATTTTTGATCATCTCTTCTGATAAAAATTTTGTTTCAGGTGGCTGATTCTGGAAAGTTCCATTGCCCCCAGAAATTAAAATCTTTTTGATGATGCCTTGGTGGTACAATTGAACGGTTTCAATAAATCGGTCTGATGATTCTGAAAAGAAACCTTTGTTATGCTTGTCATAGCCAGAAAGCCCTCCCAATAAAATTCCTACTTGAAATTGCTGTTGCTTAGTCAATTCAACCGGTTTAGACTGATACCACAAAACAAAATTGTGATAGATAAATGGGTTGCTAAAAACTAGGGCTATGCCAATAGCTGCAATTTTGACCCTTCTTTTGCTACTAGGTTTT
>CAIZMD010000036.1 GCA_903933995.1 uncultured Bacteroidota bacterium | reverse complement strand
TGGTATAGACCTAGCCCCCTGTATAAGACCCAGTATAGAACTATAGGGGGGTCCCTCCTCGGTATCCGACCTAATAAAGTATAGATATCAAATATTTGGGGTTCAATCCCCAACGTGTACCTAAAAAAAAATTTCTATAGAAAATCCTATAAAGTGACTATCCCTTGAATAACCCTCTTTGATATTTTGGGAAAAATAATACTGTATTTAGGCTACACTTAGACTATTTATAATAAAAGCAAAAATGAAACTACTCGAACATCTTAATCCGGTAAAGGTCAAAGACCAAATTGAAGTCACCCTGTGTGAAAAACCCTACCAATGCTCCACGTGTAGCCTTTTTTTATTAAAGGGTAAAGAGGTTAGGTTCTCTATGTTCAAAGAAAGCACTATTGAAACAAATACCTTCCTATCCGTTGAATATTCAGAGCCAATAAATCAAAAAAACAATCGATTACTCAATATCAAAGGAATCAACAAATGGATAAAACAAATCCTAAAGCAAAACGAACATCAAGTTTCGTTCCTGCCGATTTTATTAAACAACAAACTCTCGTTTAACCAAGCCACAAAAGAGATTTTTATCCATTTGAGGATAATATACCCCTTGTATAATCTGGCTCACCAGAACCCCTCAAACACACCCACAGCGCCTCACACAGAGACCCTGACCATCACCCAAACCGAAGAACAATCGTTATGCGAACAAGAGTCCCTGATTCAGTTTAACTTTTACCCCAACGAACAATATCAGCCCATAGATGACATATTCGATGAACTATGGAGTGATGAAACCAAACACAAAAAAATTGAAAAATTACAAGCAGAGTTCCTCTATAGTTTTGGATTTTTCCTTTTGAATTACACCCCAAATAAAAAAAATAAATCTATTGAATGGGACATCAGTCTATCAGCAATTCAAGAATTAAAAGAAAATGAAACACGAATTTAACCCCCACCACCTTGCACCTTTTTCGCTGGACTTTAGCGGGGGCAGGAATCCCCTAATAATTGAACAGGATTCAAATGTATTATACCAAACCGACCATCCCTATCAATATGAAATACTATTGGAAATAGACCTTGAGAAATTCTCAAAGATGGTAGGTTCAGCCTCCAAACTATACCGTATGATGTCCAACTCGAATCAAACAACAGGATATATTCAGAACAGGAAATGGTGGTCAAAATACTTTATAGGCGGGGAGTACTACACCTATCAAACAGATGATAAGATATACATCCATTATAAGTTGGAACTGACAGATAAGGACAAGTTACCCTCAGATTTACAAATCAAGTGGAGGTTTGCCAAAGCAATGAGAGGACTCAGATTTGAAGTGAGTTTAGGATTACCCAATCATTCAGGCATCCAAAAATTAGTACAAGTACAGGAGTACCTAACAGAACACCGATACATCGGTCTGTGGTATAAACACCAACATCAAACCCAGTAGATTAAAACCTTCAACTGCTCCTTACCCCAGTCGTATTTTATGATTGGGGTGGAGGAGTTTTTTAATTCCTGTGAATCTATTTTACCTGTTAAGACTAATGTCCGCAAGAACTTTTCATCGCTAAATGTTTTAAGTGTATTGACCATTTCTTTGGTGTCCTTCCAATCTTGGTAGTCAAAAATTAATTCTAATGCCATCGTTATTGTTTTATCAATAAATATCCCCAAATGCGGCAAAGATGCGGTTTTGCTGTATTTTAGCTATATGCTCAGAGGTAAAAAGAAATTAGACGCCTTGGTGAGTGAGGGGGGGTTATTTAGAAATGTATTTGATATAATAATATTTCCCTTCAATTTTTTCATAACCATCTTCGCCCTTATTAGATAAGTATCGTCCCGCTTTTGCTAAGTATTTATTCCCTTTATAAGTTTGAACCCAATAATTAATCGAAAAATATGCAGAAGCTGGTACTGCTAATAATGAGAATAGATAAACAGATTCGTAATTAGTACTAGAAGGATTTGAGGATGATGATGACATAAGCAACGCACCTAATAAAGATATTGAGCCTACGGCAATACCAGCATATATAATTGCTTTGTTTGGACGTTCTACTGATAAGATTAGTAATATACCCGCCGCTTCAACATTTGTTATAGTATCAACACTAACTGTCTTAATTGTAGGTGTGGTTTCGCGCATTGCATTCCCAATTTGACTTACTACTCGATTGTAAAATTGACTATATGCTGTATTAAAACAAAAGATTATGGTCAAGATTAAGATTAGTTTTTTCATAGTTATTTAATAATGTAAGATATCGTCAAAATTAATCTTGTTTTTAGTAACAATTTGTTCTCATAGTTGACGTAACTGTAATTCCACCTGAGGATGCTGTTGAATTGTATGTACTTCCGTCAGCTTGTTTTAAGTTATCTCCACATGCTTCGAAAGTACTTGTTGTAATATCTGTCGTAGGATATCCAGGAGTTGGTGTACTAGTTTTAGTTGTAGT
>CAIZMD010000035.1 GCA_903933995.1 uncultured Bacteroidota bacterium | reverse complement strand
TTGCATTTTGAGCAGTTTGGTATTTTCTTTAATACCATTGCCATTGTAGCTACCCTCATTTATGTGTTATTAAGTGGTAAGGATATTGAGAACACCGGTGTGCATCCAGCAGAGTATTTTGCGTTGGTCTTCTTTGTGCTTTGTGGTGTTACCATCTTAACTTCTTTCAACGGTTTATTAATGTTGTTCTTGGGCGTGGAGATTATGTCTATTCCTTTGTATATTCTTACAGGTGCTGACAAAAAGAATTTGAAAAGCAATGAAGCGTCTTTAAAATATTTGTTGATGGGTTCTTTTTCTACTGGCATTATGCTCATGGGTATTGCCTTGATTTATGGCGGTAGTGGAAGTTTTGGAATTAACCCTGGCACGCCAGAAATAACTGTGGGTGGTATACCCAAAGTGTCTTTTCTAACCGTATCTGGTTTGATTTTGTTGTTTGTTTCCATGTGTTTTAAAGTATCGGCTGCGCCATTCCATTTTTGGACCCCTGATGTATATGATGGTGCACCTTCTGTGTTTACATCTTTTATGGCTACCGTGGTTAAAGCAGCAGGCTTTTTTGCCTTTATGCGTTTATTTGAATCACAGAGCGATTTAATGGGTGCTACTTGGAAAATCTTATTATCCTTTGTCATAATTGCTACATTATTAATTGGAAATATTACTGCTGTGTTTCAGCAAAGTGTGAAAAGAATGCTGGCTTATTCTAGTATTGCCCAGGCTGGATTTATGCTATTTGCCTTGTATGCCGGTAATGACTTGGCCAAAGAAGGGATTCTTCTTTATGCGGCGGCTTATAGTTTAGCTACCATTGGGGTATTTGCCGTGTTGATTAAAATGAAAGATTACACCCTTGATGGATTCAATGGATTAGCTAAAACGCAACCTGTTTTGGCATTGGCCACTACCATTTGTTTATTATCCTTATCAGGGATTCCTTTAACCGCTGGATTCTTTGCCAAATATTATATGTTAGCGGCCGTGGTTAAAACAGGTGGTGCGCTTTGGATAGTAATTGTTGCCGTTCTTTTTGCAGCCGTAAGTGTCTATTATTATTTCAGGGTAATACAAGCCATGTACTTTAAAGAAGGTGCAGCTGAGACTTCAGAAATCACTGGTGGATTTAAAATTGGGTTGCTCTTAGTAGCTGGTTTAATCGTTTTGATTGGTCTGCTACCCTCTGTATTGCTCAATTATTTCTATTTTTAACCGCTCTTCATATTTATTACGGCAGTTTCCCTGAAACGGGCAATCTCAATTACCTTTAAGGTATTGACGGATTAATTTATACTGCATGACCACACTTGATTCCTTTAATTTAGCTTGGCGCACGGTTAAGAGTAACAAACTTAGAACCAGCATCACAGTTGCTATTATAGCTTTTGGTATTATGGCCTTGATTGGCATTATTACCGCTATTGAAGCCATGAACCAGAGCCTGAAGGAGAGTTTCTCTTCTATGGGTGCCAATGCCTTTAGTATTCGTTATAAGGAATCTAGGGTTCGTATGGGTGGAGGTGGTGATGGAGATATGTCCAAAACCAAAAGAGGCAAGAAAGAGAAAAAGTCTAATCTTGGTAAACCCATTAGAAAAGAAGACGCGGAATACTTTAAAGCAGGTTTTGCTTATCCTGGTTCTATCACTACTATTTATAGAAGAGGACCTGGTGCCCAAGAAATTCATTATCAGGAAAAGAAAACCAATCCACAAATCACGCTTTGGGGTGGAGACGAAAATTATTTACAGGTTAACGGTTATAGCATAGCACAAGGAAGAAACCTGAATGGCTTAGACATTCAAAGTGGTAGAAATGTGTGTTTAATTGGAGCCAATGTGGCTACCAAATTATTTGGTGACAAGCCAGAAAAATCTATTGAAAAAATTATTCGGATAGGTTCAGTACCCTATAGGGTGATTGGCTTGCTTAAGACCAAGGGCTCTAGCGCTATGTTGCGTCAAGATGATATGATTTTTACCTCCTATACCAACCTAAGAAGATTTGCCAATAGCACCCCTTCTTATTTATTAGGGATCATGGTAGGTAATGTAAAAGAACTGGATGTGGCTTCAGGTGAAGCAACTTCTGTATTCCGTGCAGTGAGAAAATTGCACCCTACTGATGACGATAATTTTGTCATTGAAAAAAGCGACAAGTTTGCGGAACTCTTTATAGGCTTCTTAAGTAGTATTACTGGATCTGCTGGTGCCATTGGTTTGATTACTTTAATTGGTGCAGCCATTGGTCTAATGAATATTATGTTGGTAGCAGTGAATGAACGTACCAAAGAAGTGGGATTGATCAAAGCCATTGGTGGCAGGAGCAAGAATGTGCGTCAGCAATTTTTGTTTGAAAGTTTGATCATTTCTTTGTTGGGCGCGCTATTCGGCATCATCTTAGGAGTACTAGTGGGTAACCTCTTTTCTATTATCCTTAAAACAGGATTTGTAGTGCCATGGGCATGGGTCATCATTGGAATAGTCATCTGTTCCGTGGTAGGATTGGCCGCAGGTATTTATCCAGCTATGAAGGCCGCTAGACTTAATCCAATTGTGGCCCTACGTTACGAGTAAATTAGTAGCTTATTCTTTCTTAAATTGTTTCAACTGTTCGTTGATATAGTAGCGTATGTCTTCATCAGAAGGATTGCTTCTTAACCATTCATAAGAGGGTCTACTTTGTTGCATAAACTGTCTTAGGGTATCGTCTTTGAATCCGGTACTCTCAGCTACTAATTGTTGGGAATATCGGTAGTTGATATAGGCTTCTTTTTCATTGCGATCAAAGAAATCCAAAGCCCTTCTTTTGCTTTTCTCGTGTTTGGAAAACCTATCTATGCTAATGCCTAATCCCGCACCACTATTAGCTAGGGCAAATGTGGGTTTCTTGTAGGAGACCATATCGTGCAACAAATCATTTCTTCTTTCCATGCTATCCATTTGATAAGCACTCATACCTTTTGCAGTAACGGTTACATTACCTAGGTCATGGGCGAGGGGGGATACATATAAATCAATGCTGTCTTTTTCTAAAAATGTACGCGTTAATTGTACCGTATCAAAATGGTATCCTACTGCTGCAAATGAAATAATATCATTGGTCTTTACATTCAATTTGAACCTACCCGTATTGCCCGTCATGACTATTTGACCACTATTGTTATTGCTAATGCTGGCTAATACTACTGGCGCATGAGTAACACTATCACGCAAATAACCAATCAGGGGTTTGTTTTTCTGTGCGTTAACCTTTGTGAGTATTAGCAAGGACAATAAAAGCAGCAAGTTTCTCATATGGTTCATTTTGCAAAGTTATCAAATAGGGACTTTCAATAGCAACAATAAAAAAACCGCCTCGGTTTAACGAGACGGTTTTTTTAACTATTTATTCTGGATTATTTAGGATCCAAACCTTGTTTGATTCTTTCTGCCAAGTCTTGCAAATGT
This sequence comes from uncultured Bacteroidota bacterium, assembly GCA_903933995.1. Taxonomy (GTDB): domain Bacteria; phylum Bacteroidota; class Bacteroidia; order Chitinophagales; family Chitinophagaceae; genus Sediminibacterium. The sequence continues at coordinate 1,896 of CAIZMD010000035.1, read as the reverse complement.
ACTTTGCTCAATTTGTCTCCAAAACCTGCAGCAGCAGTTCCCAATTGAGAACGCAATGCAACTAATTGTGCACGCACAATAGCAGGAACATCAGATTTTTTAGGATCAAATGAAGGTCCTGCTGGTCCTCCAAAACTGATAGTAATGGTCAAGCCACCTGTAGCTGGATTAAGAATGCTCAATAATCTGTCTACATAAGCTTTTTGCAATAACCTGCGGTAGTGGTCAATTTGTTTTTTGCTGTTTAACTCGCTGAACAAGTTTCCTTGAACATCGCCCAGCAAATCAAATGCGCTATAAGCTTTGTCTGCTCCAAAACGCTCACCGCTTAATTGTAAACGGCCCATTCTATCTGCGCTAATTAAACCATTCAAAACGCCTTCTTGCATACTACTAACGGGATCATTAGCAACTGGGTTGTTGATCTTATTCCAAAGCGCTTTGTCAATTAACCAAGTTGGGGTTTCAAATACTTGTTTGTTCAAGTAATTCACCGCTTCTTTTTGACGTGTTTTTGGAGTGATTTCATAAACCGCTTCGTTTGACTCTGCAGTTTTGAAAGTTTCATACACACCAGCAACATTAGATGTTACGTGTCCTGCATACCTTCTGAACTGACCCAATAACTGGCCATACATATTGGCAATGTTTTCGTTTTGGTCAGCATCTTCCTTGGTCCATTCTGGTAAGCCTTTCATCACCCTTTTCAGGTTCATGATACCATATTCACTGGCTTTTACAGCGTTATCACTCAAGTCTTCACTCTGGCTTCTAGGATCAGCTCTGTTACCGCTTTCATAGGTACCAAACCAATGACGTGGGTTTTCTTTTAAAGCAGCAGTAACCATTTTGCTACTGTTGATTTTAGATTCCTCTTCTGTTTTTCCAGGAATATATCCATAACCCCATTTCATAGCCCATTTGTCATAATCGCCAATTCTAGGATACAATCCTTTGCGGCTAATATTGTCTTCTGGTTGAGCTACATAGTTAAAACGTGCATAGTCCATGATAGAACCAGTGTGACCATTGGCTTCTACCCAGGCTTTATCGCGCAGCTTTTCAACTGGAGTTTGTGAGCTATTACCCATGTTGTGACGAAGACCCAAAGTATGTCCTACTTCGTGTGAAGACACAAAACGAATCAGGTCTCCCATGAGTTCATCATCATATTTCATTTTTCTAGCACCTGCATCAACGGCTGCAGTTTGTATCATATACCAATCATGCACCAACTTCATAACGTTGTGGTACCAACCAATATGACTTTCTAAGATTTCTCCGCTACGTGGATCGTGTACGTTAGGACCATATGCGTTTTCAATGTTTGAAGCAAAATAACGCACTACAGAAAAGCGTGCGTCTTCCATGCTCATAGTTGAATCGTTTTCAGGCCACTCTTTACCCATGATGGCATTTTTGAAACCTGCTTTTTCAAAAGCAGTCTGCCAGTCATTGATACCTGCAATCAGGTGTTTGCGCCATTGCTTTGGTGTAGCTGGATCAATATAATAGATGATTGGTTTCTTTGGTTCTACCAATTCACCTTTCATCCATTTTTCCCATTCGCCATCTTTTGGCTCTAAGCGCCAACGTACGGCAAATGCTACGTTTTCTACTTCTTGTTGTTCATCGCTATACTTTACAAAATCATCCGTAAAGAATCCAACCCTGCGGTCTGCAATTCTGCGTGCCATTGGAGTCTTAGGTAAAAGCAACAAAGAGGTATTTAACTCTAAGGTTACAGCACCTGCATCACTTGCTGCAGGAATACCAGCACCTTGTGGGCCTGCTGGTCCTAGTGTTAAGCCACCTAAAGCAGATCCAGAACTATAAGTTTTTACTGTTCTGATTTCTGTGTTAATAGGATAAGTGCTGATCTTGCTGATAAAAGTT
>CAIZMD010000034.1 GCA_903933995.1 uncultured Bacteroidota bacterium | reverse complement strand
TCCAAACCAAGTTGATGTTAACAGTAGCTAGTGGGGGAGGTGAAGCTGTGAAGTTTCAAGACCAGGAGCGAGACCTTGGTCAGTTTTCTCAAGCTGTATTGAACAAAGAAATAATATTGACCCTTAATTTACAAGCCCTTAAAATGCAACCTGGGGATGAGTTGTACTATTATGTAAAAGCTTTAGATAGTCATGGACAAGAAGCTAGATCAGATATTCATATCATCAATTTGCCAGATACCGCCGAATTGATGAACACAGATATTACCATCAATAGCTTGAATCTAAAACCGGAATTTTTCAGGAGTCAGCGTCAGATTATCATTGAAACAGAACAATTATTAAGAGATAGAGATAGAATGCCCTTGGATTCTTTTAAAGAAAAAAGCAATTCTTTGGGGATTGACCAAAAATTACTCCGTTTGCGTTATGGCAAATTTTTGGGTGAAGAATCCATGGGAGAAATAGGTGTTGGTCATGATGAAGACGAACACGAACATGGTGCTGAAGTATTTGGAGACGCATCTGCTATTATGGATGAGTTCTCACACAAACATGATAATGCAGAAGACGCCAGCTTTTTTGATCCACAAACCAAAATGCAATTAAAAGCCATTCTCAATGAGATGTGGAAATCTGAATTACAGCTACGCACTTTCTTTCCTAAAGAAGCCCTGCCTTTTGAATACAAGGCGCTTCGTTTACTCAAAGACTTGCAACAACAATCAAGGGCTTATGTAGCTAAGACTAGTCAGAAAACAACCCCCATCAAATTTGAAAAAAGATTAACGGCCGATTTGAGTAAAATTATTCCTCCACTTAAAATTCAAACGGCCCCCAATAATATGGATCCATTGATGGCTTTAAGACAGGGTATGGGTTTGCTTGCTTCATTGGATCTTGGCACGGCCAAACAGACAGCTAGTTTGCTTGTCTTGAATCAAACATTGAATCAGTTACACCAAGAAGCCATTGCCAAACCTGGTAAATATTTATTGGCATTTGAAGCCATGAAAAGAATCATGGAACAATTGCCTCTATCAAAACCCATTTCCAATAATGACAGGCATTTGGCTATTACTGCCTGTGAGCATTTATTAAAAACAGCAACTAGATTGCCCAATTTGCAACAGCGTTCAGCAGATGGAGGTCTATCGCAACAATATTTTATTCACTTAAACAGGAAACCATGATGATCCTTTATCTGATGGGTATTGTCCTGTTGGCAATTGTATTTTTGGGAGTAGTTTTTATCAATCCTATTCAGCGTAGACGTTGGTTAAGACTATGGGCTTCTTTGGCAGTTGTTTTGGGGATGGCTTTATTGGTGATTCCTTTTGACAAAACTGCTGCTATATCTGATAATGCTCATTTGTTAATTCTAACAGAAGGTTATCAAGAAGATTCTGTTGCTGCATACAACAAGTCAAAAGCCGTAAAACTTAGCTGGGAAAATTTGGATCAAACTGTTATTGACAAAGCGGCTATAATACATGTGTTTGGATACGGGTTACCCGATACCAGTATTTGGAATATTCCCAAATCAAAAATCCATTTTCATATTAGTCCCTTGCCCACAGGTATTGCCAATATTCATTGGAGACAAGAAATTGCGCTTGGGCAAAGTCTGTTAATACAAGGAAGGGTAAGCAATCCACAGCAACAAAATTTGCAGCTTCATTTAATATCAGGTTCACAGGTAATTGAGCAAAGGCTGTTGGGTGCAGAAACCAGTCTTAATTTTCAATTGAATCCAAATCCTAAAAATTTGGGTACTGGTAGCTATCAATTATTGCTTCTGAAAGGCAAGGATACTTTGGCAAAAAATACCATTCCATTTATAGTGCAATTGCCCAAACCCATCTCTGTATTGTTGTTGCAAGACGCTCCTGGTTTTGAACAGAAATTCCTAAAGAATTGGTTAACAGATCATGGATACCAATTGGCTGCTAGAACTAGGATCAGCAAACAACTATTTGATCAGGCTTTTTCCAATCGCGCCAGCGCCAATTTGCTTAACATCAATGCCAATCTTCTTTCGGGATTTGATCTGTTGTTAACAGATGAAGCTTCACTCAATAGCTTATCTGCCTTAGAACAATTACAGATCAGGGCTACTATTAGAGAAAAAGGCCTTGGTTTATTAGTAACCACGGATACCATTTTAAAACACGCGGCAATCTTGGATCAACAGCTAGTTTTAAAATCTATTCAAGATAGTGTAGGTGCCAATCATGTTTTAAACATGCAAGGACAGGATAGCGCATGGCATCCAATGCTCAACAAAGATGCATATCTCACCATTTTACCTTCTTCCACATTCCAAACCTTGGTATCAGATGCAAAGAGCAGGATGCTAACAGGAATTTATTTGGAGGGCATGGGGAAAATTGGATTTAGTACCCTAGGGCAAACCCATCTTTGGTCATTAGCTGGAAAACAATGGGACTATGATTTTTATTGGACCCAGTTATTGGAATCAGTGACCAGTCAATCAGCCACCAAAGAAAGCTGGACAATCGGTTCGGGTATGGATTTTGTGAAACAGGCTACTCCCATTATTCAGTATAAAGATGCGTCCCAAGATTCCATTGCACTAGTATCTGGTTCTAAAATCTATTTGCAACAAAATCCTTTTATGGGGTTCAAGCAAGAAGGTCAATTCTGGCCTCAGCAATCAGGCTGGCAAAACTTGGTTACTACTAGTGGGCAAATCAAGCCTTGGTATGTCTTTGACAAACAAGAATGGCCACTCTTGCAATGGACAAAGCGCAGGCAGCTCACAGAAGCTTGGTTGGCCCAGCAAGTGGAATCTACCAAGGGTAGCGCCATAGAAAATGAAGCGTCTCAACGGCAAGTTGTTCCTGCTATTTGGGCTTGGTTAATTTTGTTATTGGGGCTTGCCGTTCTGTGGATAGAATCCAAATTGGAATAATATGATAAATGGCGTGGTAAGTTTGGTCTAGTTGCTTATATTGAGTTTATTATACAACCTATAAAGCCTGATGCATTTTGAAAAGAAAAGACTTTATTAGGAACGCTTCCATGGGAATGGGGGCGCTCTTTCTTCCCAAATCAATGCTCTATGCCAATCAAGTAGATGCGGCAGCATTATTAGAAACCCGATTTGATATTCCACAAAAAAAGCGCATGGCAGATATTGCCTTAAATGCGGCAAGATCAAAGGGGGCTAGTTATACCGATGTGCGCATTGGTAGATACCTGAATCAGTTTGTGATTACCAGAGAAGACAAAGTGGAGAATGTTGTAAATACGGAAAGCTATGGTATTGGAATTAGGGTCATAGCCAATGGTAGTTGGGGTTTTGCCGCTACGGATAATTTAGATACCGATAGCATTGCAAAAACAGCGGCATTAGCCGTTGCAATTGCCAAAGAAAACGCTCGCTTATTAACTGAGCCCGTGCAACTGGCTCCACAAAAGGGTCAGGGAGAAGTGAGTTGGAAAACACCCATTGAAAAAAATGCGTTTGAAGTTCCAATTAAAGAAAAAGTAGACTTATTGCTTGGTGTAAATGACGCTGCTATGAAAGGTGGTGCCAACTACATGAATAGTCTACTCTTCTTGGTAAATGAACAAAAATATTTTGCTAGTAGCGATGGCTCTTATATTGACCAAGACATTCATAGAATCTGGCCTACATTTTCTATTACCAAGATTGACGCAACTTCAGGTAAGTTTGAAACCAGGAGTGCATTGTCTTCACCCATGGGCATGGGTTATGAATACCTGAATCCTTCTGCTGGTGAAACCATCAAGGGTTTAACGGGTAATTTATATAGGAACCGATATGACATGTTGCAAGACGCCAAAGACGGCGCCAAACAAGTACAAGAAAAAATGATTGCCAAGTCTGTTGATGCTGGTAAATATGACCTTGTCATTGATCCAACCAATTTATTCTTGACCATCCATGAATCATCGGGCCACCCTTCAGAATTAGATAGGGTATTGGGTTATGAAGCCAATTTTGCGGGTACTTCATTTCTAACCTTAGACAAATGGAAATCGGGCAACTTTAATTATGGTAGCAAACTGGTGAATATTGTTGCCGATAAATTACAACCACATTCTCTTGGTGCAGTTGGGTTTGACGATGAAGGGGTAGAAACACAAGAGTGGGATATTATCAAAGACGGTGTTTTGGTGAACTATCAAGCTACCAGAGACCAAGCCCATATTTTGGGACTGAAACAATCTCAAGGATGTTGCTACGCCGATAACTGGAGCTCGGTTCAGTTTCAACGGATGCCTAATATTTCTCTGAAACCAGGTAAGGAAACCATGAGCCCGGCAGACATTGTTAAAAATGTAGAGAAGGGTATTTATATTGTTGGAGAAAGCTCTTATAGCATTGACCAACAACGTTATAATTTTCAGTTTAGCGGTCAGTTATTCTATGAAATTAAAAATGGTAAAATAGGACCCATGCTCAAAGACGTGGCCTACCAATCCAATACACAAGAATTCTGGAACTCTGTAACCGCTATTGCTGACAAACGCGATTATAGATTGGGTGGTTCTTTCTTTGATGGTAAGGGCCAACCCGGTCAGGTAAGTGCCGTATCGCACGGAGCTTCTACCACAAGATTCAATGGTATCAATGTTATTAACACTGCAAGAAAAATCTAATCATGGCTATATTAAACAAAGCACAGGCAGAACAATTGCTGAAAAAAGTACTGGCTTTCTCAAAAGCCGATGAATGTGAAATTAACCTAAGCGGTTCAGAAGGCGGAAATATCAGGTATGCACGTAACGCGGTTTCTACTAGTGGAGGCGTTAGCAGGAGCAGTTTGGTAGTATCATCCGCTTACGGAAAAAAATTAGGTGTGGCCACCATCAATGAATTTGATGATGCGTCTTTAGAAAAAGTTGTGAGAAGGTCTGAAGAGTTGGCTAAGCTGGCTCCGGAGAATCCTGAATTCATGTCTTTCCTAGGGCCACAACAATACAAAGAGTCCGCCACCTATGTACCAGCCACTGCTGCTATTGACCCCAAACTCAGGGCAGACGCGGTAGCCACCAGTTTAAAGATTGCCAAAGAAAATAAATTGATAGCTGCTGGTTTCATGGAAAACAGTGCAGGCTTTTCTGCCATGATGAACTCTCATGGATTGTTTGCTTACAATACCAGCACAGGGGTTGATTTTAATGTAACCCTAAGAACAGAAGATGGCAAGGGCTCGGGTTATGCTTCTAAGTCTTATAACGATGTAAGTAAATTAAACGTAGATAATTTAACCAAGGTGGCTGCGTTTAAAGCAGCAGGATCCGCTACTGCCAAGGCTTTGGAGCCTGGCAAGTATACCGTTATTTTGGAGCCCGCAGCTTCTGTGGTGTTGCTAGAGAATTTGTTTTTTGCTATGGACGCTAGACAGGCAGACGAGGGTAGAAGTTTCTTGAGCAAGCCGGGGGGTAAAACCAAATTGGGTGAAAAATTGGTAGACGATAAAGTAACCATTTATTCAGATCCCCAACATCCTGAAATGCCAACGGCTACCTGGAGTGGTGATGGTAGGCCTCAAGAAAGAATGAGTTGGATTAACAAGGGCGTAGTAGACAATTTGTATTATTCTCGCTATTGGGCCAATAAGAAAAATGCCAAACCCATACCTTCTCCCGATGGTATTATCATGGAAGGAACAGAAGCCAGCTTAGAAGACCTGATCAAAGGAACTGAGAAAGGAATTTTGGTAACCAGGCTTTGGTATATCCGTTCTGTTGATCCTCAAACATTATTATTAACTGGTCTAACACGTGACGGAACTTTCTATATAGAAAACGGAAAAATTAAACACCCTGTGAAGAATTTCCGTTTCAATGAAAGCCCTGTAATCATGCTCAATAATTTGGATGCTTTGGGTAAACCCGAGCGTTGTGTAAGTGGTGAATCTGGCTTATCAGCTTTGATCCCGCCTATGCGTATTAGAGACTTTACATTCTCATCATTGTCAGACGCTGTATAATTATTCATTTGTAAAAACGTTTATTTTGGATAGAAAAGACTTTTTAAGAAACACTGCCATGGGTATGGGGGCATTTATGATTCCCCGCTCTATGTTGCATGCTACCCCTATTGAAGTAGAAGCTGCTTTGAACGGGGGCATGGATGTTGCCATAAAAAAACAATTGGCCGATGTGGCCCTTGCTGCTGCAAAAGCAAAAGGAGCTACTTATACCGATGTTAGAATTGGCCGCTATCTAAACCAATTTGTGATTACTCGTGAAACACGTGTTCAAAACGTTGCCAATACCGAATCATTTGGTGTGGGTATTCGCGTAATTGCCAATGGTAGTTGGGGTTTTGCTTCTAGTAACAATGTAACCAAAGAAGGTGTTGCTCGTACGGCTGAACGCGCGGTGGCAGTAGCCAAAGCCAATGCCAAAATTTTGGACAATCCTGTACAACTAGCGCCGCAAAAGGGTTATGGAGAAGTGAGTTGGAAAACGCCGATTGAGAAAAATGCGTTTGAAGTTCCTGTTAAAGAAAAAGTAGACCTGCTTTTGGCTGCCAATGCTGTAGCCATGAAAGGTGGGGTAAACTTTGTCAACTCCGCTATATTGGCAGTGAATGAACAAAAATATTTTGCTAGCAGCGATGGTTCTTATATTGACCAAGACATACATAGAATGTTCCCCAATTTTAACTTGATTAAAATTGATGTTGCTACTGGAAAATTTGAATCTGTCAAGTCTTTGAGTTCTCCTGTTGGTATGGGTTATGAATACCTGAATGCTGACCCTACGCAAAAACTAGGAGGGGTGGTAACGCGTTATAAAAACCGTTATGACATGATGGAAGATATTGCTAACGCTACAGAATCTGTAAAGCAGAAAATTAAAGCAAAATCTGTTGAGCCAGGTAAATATGATTTGATCTTGGATCCTTCCCATTTAATGTTAACCATTCACGAATCAGTAGCTCACCCAACTGAGTTGGATAGGGTATTGGGTTATGAAGCCAACTATGCAGGTACCAGTTTCTTAACATTAGATAAGTTGAATACCAAGAAATTCAATTTTGGTTCTAAAATAGTCAATATAGTAGCGGATAAAAAGCAATATGGATCTCTTGGTGCTGTAGGTTATGATGACGAAGGCGTTGGCACCAAAAAATGGGATATTATCAAAGATGGTATTCTGGTTAATTTTCAAGCCATTCGTGACCAAGCGCATATGTTGGGTATGAAAGAAAGTCATGGTTGCTGCTATGCACAAAGCTGGAACGATGTTCAGTTTCAACGTATGCCAAACATTTCTTTAGAACCAGGAAAAGAAAAATTAAGCGTAGATGATCTAATTAAAAATGTTGAAAAGGGCATCTATATTATTGGAGATGGTTCTTTCTCTATTGACCAACAGCGTTACAATTTCCAATTTGGAGGACAAACTTTTTACGAAGTTAAAAATGGTAAAATTGTGGGTATGCTCAAAGACGTAGCTTACCAATCCAATACCCAGGAATTTTGGAACAGTTGTTCAGCAATTGCAGATGAAAGCGATTACCGCATGGGTGGTGCCTTTAATGATGGCAAGGGACAACCAGGTCAATCAAACGCCGTATCACACGGTTCATCTACCACCCGTTTTAACGGAGTAAACGTAATTAACACAGCAAGAAAAATCTAAAGACATGGCAATACTCAATAAAGAAGACGCACAAGCCCTTTTGAAAAAAGTTTTGGCTTATTCCACTGCAGACGAATGCGAAGTATCGCTTAGTGGCGTAGAAGGTGGCAATATCCGTTACGCGCGTAACGCAGTTTCTACGGCAGGTGATACCAATACCCTAACACTGGCTATTCGCTCCGTATATGGCAAGAAATCGGGCACGGCCACTATCAATGAATTTGACGACGCATCTTTGAAAAAAGTGGTATTACGCGCAGAAGAATTGGCAAAGCTTTCTCCAGAAAATCCAGAGTACATGCCCATGCGTGGTCCTGTTGCTTACAAAGAATCTAAGTCTTTTATTCCTGCTACTGCAGCCATTCAACCTGATACTAGGGCAGAAGCTGTTGCCAAAAGCATTAAAGTTTCTAAAGACAGTAAACTGGAGTCTGCAGGTTATATTGAAAACAGAACCAGTTTTGTAGCTGTGATGAATAGCAAAGGTTTCTTTGGTTACAACAAAGGTACCGATGTAATATTTTCTGTGACTACACGTAACCAAGAAGGTACGGGTTCTGGATATGCAGCACGTGGATTCAATGATGTAAATAAATTAGACACTGCGGCAGCCACAAGAATTGCGGCACAAAAAGCCAACGGATCGGCCAACGCCAAAGCCATTGAGCCAGGAAAATATACAGTGATTTTAGAACCAGTTGCGGCAACCTACATGTTGGAAAATATGTTCCGTGGTTTTGATGCAAGAACAGCAGATGAAGGCAGAAGTTTTATGACTAAGCCAGGTGGTGGAAATAGAATTGGAGAGCAGCTAGTAGATGAAAAAGTTACCATCTATTCTGATCCCTTTCATCCTGAATTACCAGATGCAACTTGGAACGCTGAAGGCTTTGCACTTGACAGGGTTAACTGGATTGAAAAGGGCGTGGTGAAAAACCTGAGCTATTCTCAGTTCTGGGCACAAAAGAAAAATGTTGCTGCGGGTCCTTTTGCTAGCAATATCATCATGGAAGGTGGAACCGCTTCACTAGAAGAATTGATCAAGAGTACCGAACGCGGCATCTTGGTTTCTAAACTCTGGTATATCCGTTTGGTAGACGCTCAGTCCTTACTATTAACAGGACTTACTCGTGACGGAACTTTTTACATTGAAAACGGACAAATCAAATATCCTATTAAGAACTTGCGATTTAATGAAAGCCCTGTGATTATGCTGAACAATGTAGAAGCATTGGGTAAGGCAGAAAGAAGCATCAGCATTGAATCAAATAGAAGTTACTTGATTCCTCCAATGAAGATCAGGGACTTTACATTTACCTCACTTTCAGACGCTGTTTAATACATGCAAAAGACCCTTCCGGGTCTTTTCTTGGTAAAAGATTGTTCATTTTAAATGTATTGAATTGAAAAGAAGAGACTTTTTATACCTGTCTGGAATAACAGCTGGAGCCGGTCTATTAAGACCTGCTAAACTCTTGGCAGCAGAAGACTTATTACAACCAGGAGACTTGGTACTTAAAAAACGTTTGGCCGATATTGCTTTAAATGCTGCAACCAGTAAGGGTGCTAGTTATGTAGACGTGCGCATTGGTAGATATTTAAATCAGTCTATCAGTACCAGAGAGAAACGTGTTGACAATATTGCCAATACAGAATCTTATGGAATGGGCATCAGGGTTATTGCAAATGGATCTTGGGGATTTGCTAGCACGGATAATATGACACCAGACAGTATTGCCAAAACCGCTGCACTAGCAGTGCAAATTGCTAAATTCAACGCGCCTTTGTTAGAAGAACCATTGAAATTAGCACCACAAAAGGGTTATGGGCAGGTGAATTGGAAAACACCTATTCTGCAAAACGCCTTTGACGTGCCTTTGAAAGACAAAGTAGACCTTCTGTTGCAAGCCAATGATATTGCACTTCAATCTGGAGTTAATTTTGTCAACAGTTCTTTGTTCTGTATCAATGAACAAAAATATTTTGCCTCTACTGAAGGGTCTTATATTGACCAAGACATTCACCGAATTTGGCCAACATTTACGGTGACCAAAATTGAAGCTGGTTCTGGTAAATTCCAAACCCGTAATGCGCTAAGTAGCCCAATGGGGATGGGATATGAATATCTGATTCCTGATAAGAAAGAAGAGATTGATGGTATTTTCAAACTCTATAAAAATCGCTATGATATCTTGGCCGATATGCGGTTGGCAAGTGCACAGGTAGCTGAGAAAATCAAAGCTAGACCAGTAGAACCTGGTAAGTATGATTTGATACTGGATCCTACCAACCTGTTTTTAACCATTCATGAATCTGTTGGTCACCCAACAGAATTGGATAGGGTACTTGGTTATGAAGCCAATTATGCTGGTACCAGTTTCTTAACCCTTGACAAGTGGAAAGCAGGCAATTTTAAATTTGGTAGTGAGATAGTTCATTTTAAAGGAGATAAGACCCAGAAGGGCTCATTAGGCGCTGTTGGATTTGATGACGAAGGTGTTCAGT
>CAIZMD010000033.1 GCA_903933995.1 uncultured Bacteroidota bacterium | reverse complement strand
TCGAAATAGGACAGTTGACTTTTCAAGTCATTAATTCTAAAGTTGTTTTTATAGTAAAAAACTTGTTTTAGCAGTAGAATCGAATAGGGGTATTTCTTTATGGTACTTATGTTATTTGAGATTGTCTTTACTCTTAGGTCTGAATTTGTATCAATATAACTCAAGCTGATTTCTTTATGTAGGATATCGTTTTGTTTACTGATTGGATTTCTAATATTTTTATTATTTATGAAGTCGTTTGGTAAAAAAATTTTACCATTTGGTGTTTCCTTGATGCCATTGAATAAATAAAGTTTATTCATTTTAGGTTCTATATAAAAAGTAGAATACACCACATTGGTTTTATATGGATTGAAATATCCTAATGGTCTTTTGAATGGTATTCGATTTCCATTAATAAACCCAGTATCATTCATTACTATTTTGAAAATTTCGGAAAACTTATTTGTATCAATTGGAATAGTAAAATGATTTTCCTCTTGGTATACCACTAATGAATCAACCATAATTCCCGTATCTTGATTTACGAGGTATATGTATTTCCCTTTCAGTTGTCCTAAGGTTGTTTTGTTAAGTTGAAATTTTATTTTTATTTGATTGTTGTCTCTACAACCAATTGAAATGATAGAAAACAAGAGTATTGTAAATATTGCGTATCTCATTAGAAGTTTTTGAAATAAAAGGTTTGAATGAGAGATGTTTAAAACTGGATTTTCCATAAACGAGTACAATTAAATACAATTTGCTCAAAAATTTCTTTCCAAGTGGAATATTATATGATAATGGAAAATATATTGCTTTAAGCCCTTTATTCAATTCCTTCGTAATTCTATCTAATAGAATATCAATTGATTGTAGTCGTTTCGATTGGTAGGCTTTAGCCAAGCTACGCAAGGCTGAGGTGATTTTTCTCAAAACATGATGAAAAGGAGGACATTCACGGATGGTCTGCCATTACTGCGCTCGGCAGACTGTTAAGAGAACAGGGACGGGTTAGTTTCAAAAGACATGATGAAAAAGAGGGCATTCACGATTGGTCTGCCATTGCTGCGCTCGGCAGACCGTTTGGAGATGATGGACGGGATTGACTGCCTTCGTTTCACTTCGGCAGTCTTCCCTAGTGGGGGATTTACCCAAAAGCCTCGCACCGGTTCCCGGCGCTGGCTTTTTTCATTTGTTCACTCGCTCAAATTTCATTTGGCTCGTTCACAAATGAAAAAAGCCCCAGCATTTCATGCTGAGGCTTTTGTAGCCGGTACGGGAATCGAACCCGTCTTTGCCCCGTGAAAGGGGGCTGTCCTAACCGATAGACGAACCGGCCATTTTTATAATGGGTTGCAAAAATAGGGGAGGCGATGCTTTCAACCAAAATTTTTTATAAGTTTTTCTAAAAAAATGATGCTTAAGGGAAAATCTTCATGTAAACTTTACACATCATTTTTTCCATGAATTCGTTAACTTCGCAACCTCTAAACTAGATTTTTCATTTAAATGCTTATATAATGAGTACAGTTAAAGTTGCAATTAATGGTTTTGGACGTATTGGCCGTCTGGTTTTCCGTCAAATCTATAATATGGAAGGAATTGAGGTAGTAGCCATCAATGACCTGACTAGCCCTAAAGTATTGGCTCACTTGTTGAAGTATGATAGTGCTCAAGGACGTTTTGATGCTGAAGTAACTGCTACTGAAGATGCTATTATTGTAAATGGTGAAACCGTTAAAATTTATGCTCAACGTGATCCAGCCCAAATTCCTTGGGGTGCACACAGTGTTGATGTTGTAATTGAATCAACTGGTTTCTTTACTGATAAAGACAAAGCTGCAGCGCATATTACTGCTGGTGCAAAACGCGTAGTAATTTCTGCTCCTGCAACTGGTGATTTGAAAACCGTTGTGTTTAATGTTAACCACGCTATTTTGGATGGTTCTGAAACCATCATTTCTTGTGCTTCTTGTACTACCAACTGTTTGGCTCCAATGGCTAAAACTTTGAATGACAATTATGGCATTGTAACTGGTATCATGACTACCATTCACGCTTATACCAATGACCAAAATACTTTGGATGCGCCACATCCAAAAGGAGATTTGCGCAGGGCTAGAGCAGCAGCAGCTAATATTGTTCCTAACAGTACAGGTGCAGCAAAAGCTATTGGTTTGGTGTTGCCAGAATTGAAAGGCAAATTAGACGGTAGCGCTCAGCGTGTTCCAGTAATCACTGGTTCATTAACTGAATTGACTGCTATCTTGTCTAAAAAAGTAACTGCTGAAGAAATTAATGCAGCTATGAAAGCAGCAAGCAATGAAAGCTTTGGTTATACTGAAGACGAGATTGTAAGTTCTGATATTGTTGGAACTAGCTTTGGCTCTTTGTTTGACGCAACACAAACCAAAGTAATGACCGTAGGTGATACACAAATGGTTAAAACTGTAAGCTGGTATGACAATGAAATGAGCTATGTATCTCAGTTGGTTAGAACTGTGAAGCATTTTGCTGGTCTGATTTCTTAGTCTGACTACTATATCTATTTTTAAAAACCGCAGAGACGCAGCGCCGAGTAATTTTCTCTGTGCCAAGTTGTCTCTGCGGTTTTCATTTTTAAATCCTTTACCATGAGTCAATTTTCAGAACACAATTTCAAAGCTGAGAAAGCCTTGATCCGTGTAGACTTTAACGTACCCTTGAATGCGGAATTTGTTATTACAGATGATAACCGCATGCGTGCTACCATTCCAACCATTAAAAAAATATTGGCAGATGGTGGATCCGTGATTTTAATGAGTCATTTAGGTAGACCAAAAGATGGTCCAACTGATAAATATTCATTGAAACACCTAACTAGTCACTTAAGCGAATTATTGGATGGCGTAAAAGTGAAATTTGCAGACGATTGTATTGGTGCAAGTGCTACCGAATTATCGGCCTCCTTACAGCCAGGAGAAGTGTTGCTTTTAGAAAACCTGAGGTTCTATAAAGAAGAAGAAAAAGGTGATGCAGCATTTGCAGAAAAGCTAAGCAAGTTGGGCGATGTTTATGTGAATGATGCATTTGGAACCGCACACCGTGCTAATGCATCTACTGCTGTGATTGCACAGTTCTTTGCCAAAGACAAAAAGATGTTTGGTTTGGTGATGAATGGTGAAGTTGCCAGTGCTGAAATTGTGATGCACAAAGCCGAGAAGCCATTTACCGCTATCATTGGTGGAGCAAAAGTTTCTGACAAGATTTTGATCATTGAAAACTTGTTGAATAGGGCAACCGATATCATCATTGGTGGGGGTATGGCTTATACGTTTATGAAAGCCCAGGGTGGTCATATTGGTAATTCTCTTTGTGAGAATGACCGTTTAGACATGGCATTGGAACTATTGAAAACAGCAGAAGCCAAAGGCGTTTGTATTCACTTGCCTTCTGATTCGGTGATTGCAGATGCATTCTCTGCAACGGCTAATACTTCATCTGCTCCAAGCAATAATATCCCTGATGGTTGGATGGGATTGGACATTGGTGAAAACGCTGCTGCACAATTTAGCAACGTAATCAAACGCTCCAAAACCATTTTATGGAATGGCCCCATGGGTGTGTTTGAAATGGAAAAATTCCAACACGGAACAAAAGCCATTGCCGTTGCAGTAGCAGAAGCAACTAAATTGGGTGCTTTCTCTTTGGTAGGCGGTGGCGATAGCGTTGCTGCAGTTAACCAGTTTGGATTTGCAGATCAAGTAAGTTATGTATCTACCGGTGGTGGTGCTATGCTAGAATATTTTGAAGGAAAAGTATTGCCAGGTATTGCGGCAATCAATGAATAAATTCATTTTCCAATAAAGAAAAGACTGTCTTAGGGCAGTCTTTTTTTATTTAACATATGCTTCTCAAGCCAAAAAGCTGAGATAAATGATTCTAAATGTGCCTAACTCAATAGGGATAAGACAAATTAGGCAGCAAACTGCCAAAAGAGGCAAGTTTTAGAGATGGCATTTATTTTGTAATATTTCATACGGTTTTACTACAAACGTTTAAATTACATCATAAATAAAACATCGTATGAACACAAAGAACCTAACCCTCATTGTCATTGCTGCCCTGGTATTGTTATTAGGCGGATGCGGTTGCAGCGGTTATAATGGATTGGTACAACAGGATGAAACTGTTAAGAAAGCGTGGAACAATGTACAAAGTGACTACCAACGTAGGTCAGATTTGATTCCAAACTTGGTAAGCACTGTTAAAGGTGAAGCCAATTTTGAGCAAACAACTTTAACCAATGTGATTCAAGCTAGGGCTAGTGCTACCCAAATTAAATTGGATGCCAAAGACCTAAGTCCAGAAAAAATCAAAGAATTCCAAGCTGCTCAAGGACAATTGTCTCAGGCATTGGGTAAATTGATGGTGCTTACTGAAAATTATCCTAACCTAAAGGCTAATGAAGCATTCCGTGGATTGCAAGCTCAATTAGAGGGAACTGAAAACAGGATTAAAGTAGCTAGAAATGATTTCAACGCTGCGGTAGCTGATTATAATATCAAAGCCCGTTCCTTCCCAATGAATATCTTGGCTGGTCTTACCGGTTTCAAGCCTAAAGAAGGATTCCAAGCAGAAGCTGGCTCTGAAAAAGCACCAGAAGTGAAATTCTAAATCCATTCCATGTTCTCATTTTTCCAAAAGAAAGCGGTTGATTTTTTTTCAGCCGATGAAAAAGCCCAGATAGTACAAGCCATTCAGGATGCGGAACGCAGGACTAGTGGGGAAGTGCG
>CAIZMD010000032.1 GCA_903933995.1 uncultured Bacteroidota bacterium | reverse complement strand
TAAAAAGACTTTGCAATTGGAATTGAGTTTAGATGGCTTAGGCCCAAGGGGCGATGATAAAGCTAGGAAAATCAGGTTTACTAATGGAATCCTCAGTATCAATGGTATTGCTTTCAATTTTAATTTACAGGCATCTAGTGAAAAACCAGAAACAGTCTATGATTTTAAATGGAATCAAAATGCCAAAAAATGGGAACTGGTAAATTTGTATTAATTAACAACACATGAAATATTCCTTTTTGCAAACTATTCAAAAGACCAGCATGGGAATTTCCCTTATTGGTTTGATGATTGTAGTTTGCTCATTTTATGTGTTTAAAAATAATAAGCAAGAACAACCAAAAAAAAATATTGCGGCTGCAAAAATAACATTAGGTCGTTGGTTATTTTTTGACAATCGACTCTCTTATAACCAACAAAAATCATGTGCCTCCTGTCATGACCCCAAGTTTTGTTTTTCAGATGGATATAGGACTTCTGCAGGTACGGATGGCTTTAATGTTAAGCACAATGCACCATCTCTGATTAATGTTGTTTTCTTAAAACATTTAACCTGGGCCGATAGTAGTATTCATGGACTGGCACAACAGATGCGCAATCCTATGTTTAATGAAGACCCAAGAGAATTGGGTATCAAAGGGCATGAAACATTGGTATTAAGCAATATTGCCCTTGACCCTTATTATCAAAAAGCTTTTAAACAAGCATTTCCCAATCAGTCCTCCCCCATTCAACTAGATAATATTATCAATGCCATTGCCGCTTATGAGACCACGCTCACTAGTTTCAATTCCAAGTATGATAGGTATTTAAAAGGAGAGAAAAAAGCTTTGAATACACAAGAATTAGCGGGTTTGAAATTGTATCAATCAGAAAGATTGCAATGTGCCCGTTGTCATGATTATCCAACAATTTCTCAACACCAAGATCTGGTCTACGCCAATACAGGATTGTACAATATTTCGGGCAATTATCCTTCTCAAGACCAAGGTTTATTTGACTTAACTGGCCAAGTTGAAGACCGTGGAAAATTTAGAATTCCTTCTTTGAAAAATGTATTATTGACGGCACCCTATACGCATAATGGATCAGTATCAACCATTTCAGAAATGATTGACATTTATGCAGCTGGAGGAAGAACTATTTCAGAAGGGCCCTTTAAAGGCGATGGTAGTAAGCACCCGAACAAGAGTAAATTCATCAAAGGTTTTCAATTGAGTAGTTTAGAAAAACAACAGTTGTTGGCTTTTCTAAATGCATTGACCGATACCAGTAACCTAGGTTTAGAAAACTGGAAAGACCCTTTCAAAAAGCAATAACATGACCAAACATCCATTCCATACCACTATGATGAGCGTCATTTTTTTGATGCCCTTTTTTGTGTTGGCACAAACAGGAAAAAAAACAAAACAAACGCTTCCTACAGGTGGATATGTAAACGAATTTAAAAAGGGATTATTAGAACCAGCTAGTACAGACACAAACCAATATGCACTTGATAGAAAAAAAGAAATTAAAGCCACTTTGAGTCAAGAAATGCCGGTGAAATTATTGGAGATTCACAATGCACCAGCCAATTTTATGCTGGCCCAACAAATTGCTTTATCAGATTCTCTTTTTACACTTTATGTAAAAAATAAAGCGGATAAGAAAAAACTATTTAATGAAATCTTTGGGGTTTATCCAGCCCGGCCGGGCGATGTAAAACCAGGTACCCCGTTCTTGCCTGGAACCCTTGCCAGGGTTGAAATGTACAACTATGCCTTTAACCTAACTACGGTTGGCATAGTAGACATTTTTTCACATAAAGTTTTGTCGGTAACACATTATCCTCAAACCCAACCAGACCTTCCCAAAAGACTGGTGGATTTAGCCACCACTATTGCCATTCATTCACCCGAAGTAGCCAAAGCCTTGGGATTTAAACCTGGCATGAATCAGGCCATCATGAGTTCAACTAGAACTGCATTAAATAGAACCAAGTGTGAGAGAAGCATGCATTTATGTGTGGCTCCCACTTTTGTTCAAGGCACAAGGGCGTTATGGGCCATTGTAGACTTAACGGATAACCGTGTTGTGGGTGTTAGATGGACCAATACGGGAGAAGATAGTTTGAAAACACCTATGACTGAAAGACGGTTGCAAAATGAAAATATTGCTGATTGCTTTTGTGATAAAGTAAGCCAACTCAGAAAATATGGATGGCAAATGGATTATTTGCTTACCAGTTCTGATGGTCTGATGATTAGCAATGTACAATATGGTCCAAAAAGGGTGTTGAATAGCGCCAAATTGGTAGACTGGCATGTGAGCTATTCAGGTACAGAAGGATTTGGCTATAGTGATGCCGTAGGTTGTCCCATTTTTAGTCAATCTGCCGTAGTAGCTACGGAGCCACCACAGATTTTTGACTTGGTAGAAGGAGATTCCACAGTAGGATTTGTATTGGAACAAAAATACTTTAGTGAACTCTGGCCAGCGCCTTGCAATTACAGTTATTCTCAGCGCTATTTCTTTTACAAAGACGGAAGATTTAGGGTTAGTTGTGCCAGTATAGGAAGAGGTTGTGGCAACAATGGTACTTACAGACCCGTGTTTAGAATTGCTTTTGCAGGAAATCAACAGAACTTTTTTGAATGGCAGCAACAAGATTGGAAACCTTGGACAAAAGAGGGCTGGCAATTACAAAATAGCCTTACCCAGTATGACAAAAATGGTAGTCAATACCGGATCAATACCAATGGCCAAGATGGCTATTATATTCAACCAGGACAAGGACAATTTAATGATGGGGGCCGTGGAGACAACGCTTATTTCTATGTAACCAAGAACCATTTAGACAAGGATGAAGGAGCCACAGATATGTTAACCATTGGGCCCTGTTGCAACACAGACTATCAGCAAGGACCAGAAAAATTCATAGACCCCAAACCCGAAAATATTCAACAAACTGACTTGGTGCTTTGGTATGTTCCTCAAATGAAAAATGATGATACACCAGGATCCAAATATTGTTGGTCAGAAGCCTATTATGAAGATGGCATTTATAAAATTAGGGCCTACCCTTGTTTTGCGGGTCCGTTGTTTGTACCCACCAAAAAATAACGGTCTTCCTTGCGGAAAACCGTTATTACATTGGGAGCTAACAAATACTTTAAAAAGGGTACAGATTAAAAATTCACTCAAATAACCGATACCCAAACCATGGGTTCAAGCAATCGTCTTTGATATTGTAAAAGAACATGGTTTTCAAAGCTTAAACAATACCAACTATCGGGTATATTTAAAAAAAACCTATTTCATCACTAAAAAAGAAAGGTTGTAAATTCGCGAACATTGATTAGCAGGTAAACAGACATGATGGAGCAGCAATTAAACCAGTTTAAAAAAGAATTTGACGGAGACTTATTTTTTGATACAACCATGCGAACCCTGTATGCTACGGATGCATCTGCATATAGGGAAATGCCTTTGGCAGTAGCAATGCCAAGGTCTGAGAACGGAATCAAGCAACTGATACAATTTGCCAATCAACACCATACTTCACTGATTCCAAGAACTGCCGGTACTTCTCTTGCAGGTCAGGTGGTTGGAAACGGTATTATAGTTGATGTATCCAAATATTTCACAGCCATCCTTGAACTAAATAAGGATGAACAATGGGTACGGGTGCAACCAGGGGTTATTAGAGACGAATTGAACCTTTATCTCAAACCCCATGGTCTCTTTTTTGGTCCTGAAACTTCAACGGCCAATAGGGCCATGATTGGTGGCATGGTGGGTAATAATTCCTGTGGTTCCAATTCAGTAGTTTATAGAAGCACTAGAGAGCATTTATTAGAAGTAAAAGCCTTGCTTAGTGATGGTACTGAAGCAGTGTTTGGAGCGCTTTCACTAGACGAATTCCATGCCAAATGCGAATTAGGGGGACTGGAGGGTGCTATTTATAGATCTACCAGAACCATGTTGGGTAATTATGATCACCAAGTAGAAATTAGAAAAGAATTTCCCAAAAAATCAGTAGAACGCAGGAATACGGGTTATGCTATTGATCTGTTATTAGAATCTGCCCCATTTACTGCTGGCGAGGCCGATTTTAATTTTTGTAAATTAATTGCAGGTTCAGAAGGTACTTTGGCCTTTATCACCGAGATTAAATTAAATGTGGTACCCCAACCACCCAAAGAGATTGGATTGCTTTGCGTTCACTTTAATAGCATTGACGAATCTTTAAGAGCCAACCTGATTGCCTTGCAGTATGGTCCAAGTGCCAGCGAGTTAATTGACCATTATATCTTAGAATGCACCAAGGATAATATTGAACAAAGCAAGAATCGCTTTTTTGTACAAGGTGATCCAGGCGCTATCCTGGTGATTGAATTTGCCAAAGAAACCAGGGAAGAAATTCAAACCTTGGCAGTATTGGTTGAAAAAGATATGCGTGCTGCTGGATTAGGTTACCATTTTCCTTTACTCTTTGGTGCTGATACTAAAAAGATCTGGACCCTGCGCAAAGCAGGTTTGGGTTTATTAAGTAATCTTCCTGGAGACGCCAAAGCAGTGCCAGTTATTGAAGACACTGCAGTAGACGTGCATGACCTGCCTGCCTATATTAGAGACTTTAATGAGATCTTGAAAAAGCATGGTTTATATTCTGTACACTATGCCCATGCGGGTTCTGGAGAAATCCACTTAAGACCCATTATCAATTTAAAAACAGAAGAAGGCAATAGACTATTCAGAGTGATTGCGGAAGAGATTGCCACATTGGTAAAAAAATACGATGGATCACTTAGTGGAGAACACGGAGATGGTCGTTTACGTGGCGAATTTATTGAACAGATGGTGGGCCCTAAGAACTATGCCCTTTTAAAACAAGTCAAAAACCTTTGGGATCCCAAAAACATATTTAATCCCAATAAAATTGTAGATACACCATCCATGAATTCTATGTTGCGGTATGAGCCTGGCCAACAAACCCCAAAGTTCAATACCGTATTTAGATACCATGACCAAGACGTATTGCAACACGCAGAACAATGCAATGGTTCTGGGGATTGTAGAAAGACTGCTTTATCTGGTGGTACCATGTGCCCCTCTTTTATGGCTACTCGCAATGAAAAAGATACCACTAGGGCTAGGGCCAATATTTTAAGAGAGTTTTTAACGCATTCAGATAAGGTTAATAGGTTTAACCATAAAGAAATTTATGAGGTTATGGATCTATGCCTTAGTTGCAAGGGTTGTAAGTCTGAATGTCCTTCTAATGTAGACATGGCCAAATTAAAGGCAGAATTCTTGCAACATTATTATGATGAGAATGGAGTACCCCTGCGTTCAAGACTAATAGCCAATTTTGCAACTTTGTCAAAACTGGGATCCTTGGTGCCAGGCTTGTATAATTTTATGATCACCAATAAAACCATTGGTGGACTGATCAAAAAAACGGTGGGTTTTGCACCTAACCGCTCCCTACCTACACTGCATCATCAAACCTTAGCTGCTTGGTTTGCAAAACATCCAAAACCAAATTCCAACAGCGGAAGAAAAGTCTATTTGTTCTGTGATGAGTTCACAAACTATAATGATACAGAAATTGGCATTAAAGCCATCCTGCTATTAGAGAAATTAGGTTATGAAGTAAGTATCCCCAAACACGTAGAAAGTGGTAGGGCTAGTATGTCTAAAGGCTTGATTAGAGATGCCAAGAAATTTGCCAATACCAATGTGGAATTGCTTTCTTCTATTGTCAGTGATGACCATTTACTCATTGGCATTGAACCTTCTGCTATTCTATGCTTTAGAGATGAATATCCAGACCTAGTAGATGATCATTTATTAGAAGCATCCAAAATATTGGCCAAACGCGCATTGTTGATTGATGAATTCTTGGCGCAAGAAATGACCAAGGGGAATATTCAAACTACACAGTTTACACAAACCAAGAAGAGCATTCAATTGCATGGCCATTGCCAACAGAAATCGGTGGCATCCATGGATAGTAGCTTACAAATTCTGGCTGCCCCTGCTAATTATCAGGTATCTCTCATTCCCTCTGGTTGTTGCGGTATGGCAGGCTCCTTTGGTTATGAGAAAGAACATTTTGAACTCTCTCAACAAATTAGTGAGTTGGTTCTATTACCCACAATCAGGAAACAACCAGATGAGGTAATAATTGCAGCAACTGGAACAAGTTGTAGACATCAGATCAAAGATGGATTGGCTATAAAAGCCAAGCACCCAGTGGAAATATTATATGAGGCATTGGCCTAAAAAAAAATCCCACCAAATTTGGTGGGATTTTTTTTAATAAGCTCTTTGGCTTCTTCTTCCAGAAGCAGTTCTGCTATTGCGTCTCATATTCCAGAGGTCTACAATCCCATAACGGTGTTTCTTAGAAACCAACACATTCAGATTGATATCGCTAGCAATGGTTTCTTTTACTTCTGTCAACAATTCAGCCAATACATTGGCTTCCATCTGCACAACGGCAGTCTTAGTGTCATTTCTCATGATACTTTCCATTTTTAATTACAATTAGTAAATACAACCGGGGTACTTTAATAAGAACCAGAATCGTTAGAAGGCGGTTGATAATCATCCATAGAAGGAATTGATACTACTACCCGGTTTTGAGTTTGCAAAGCTAGTGCATTACAACTTACTAATTAGTAAGTAATTGCTTAAGGAATGTTAAAATAAGTAAATATGACACCAGAAAGGCCTATTCAGAAGCAATAGATTGTATGCCAGTCTTAGTAAAAGCTATCTTATGTTGCTTGTATAAATTACCTGTTGTCATCTTAAAAACCTTCTTACTCATTCCAAAAAATGCATAAATATCTTCTGGATCAGATTTATCATGATACGGTAGGTATCCATTGTTTTCAGCTAATAAACGCAAGATTTTCCCAGCTTCGTCCTCTACTTTTTGAAACCCAGGTTTACCCAATACCACGTCAATTTTTTGATCTGCCCTAATGGTTTTGATAAAACCTTCTAGTTTTTCACCAATCACCATTTCTCTATAAATCTCATTGTTATGCAATAATCCAATATGCCTGTTATTGATGATCATGGCATACCCAAGTTCTGTTTTACGGTACACAATCAAGGATACAATTTCTTTTTCCTTAACGGTTAATTCCTCATTATTCAGGCCATAATCTATCTTTTCTGTTGCGGCTACCCTACCCGTCATCTCATCTAAATAAATCTTAACCAGGTATTCACCACCCACACGCATACCACCTAACTGTTTAGATGCTGGGACAAAAATGTCTTTCATCAAACCCCAATCTAAAAAAGCACCTTGTCTGGTTAGTTCTACTGCTTTGAGTTTAACAATATCTCCAACAACCCCAAAAGGCTCTTGCGTAGTGGCTATCAAGCGATTATCTGAGTCGTGGTAAATAAAAACTTTGAGCAAATCACCCACTTGTAGGTTCTCAGGTGCAAATCTGATGGGCAATAAAATGCCATCTGCACCATCGTCTAGATAAAAGCCAAAATCCACTTTTCTATCTACCCGCATTTCATTGTATTCACCAACTCTTATCTTCTCCATAATATTCATTGTTGCCGCAAAAGTACGATTGTTTCCATAGATGCCTAATTCCAACACTCAAACCACTTGGCTTACTCAGGCCTGTTAGCAAGTTTTATACCATACAGCGTACAGTTGTTTTATTTTCGCATCCATGCCAAAATCTACGGTTTTATGGTGCTTATTGGTCTTCCTTTTTCTTGGAACAAAGGGGAATTCGCAATCTGTTGAAGGCAAATGGTATGGAATTGGAAGGGTGCAAATGGAGGATGCTTCTGATAATTACATGGCAGAAATGATTCTCAAACAAGATGGCAAACAAGTAAAGGGAGAATTCAACTACTATTTTAAAGACAGGCAAAAGTCACATAAAATTGAGGGTAGCTTTGACAAAAACACGCGCATTCTCCTGATCAAAGGTCTTCCTGTGATTTTTTATAGGACCAATGATACCAAGAAATCTGTAGAGTCAGTGATGACGGGAAGATTTGAATTACGTGTTTCAAAAACAGCTTCGGTACTCAATGGGCTTCTAACTAGTAATGTTGAACACCAGTACATGGTACCCGATATCAAGTATCGTTTTTTAAGAAGCCTGAGTGACCCCATTGACACTGCAGTAACTGAAGCAGAAACTGATATAATAGCCTTGGATCAAATGCTGGAAAAGAAAACAATGGCTCCCCCAAAATTAGACAGTACCAAGTTGGCAAAAACACAAGAAAAACCTGTTAAAAAAGATACCCTAAAGACAAATTCTGGCAATCTTGGTACAAAAAAAATTGCAGCAGCACAAGCTCCAAAATCCAATAAGCCCAATAGTAATGCTACAATTCCTGAAGCTAGTAAAATAAGCAAACCAGCTGCTACCGTTCTGGAAACAAATAAAGCAACTGCAACACCTGTTGTGGCCAGTCCAGTTATAATAGCGAGTCCCGTTGTTGAAGCTCCCAAAATAGACAGCATACCTATTGTAGATACCAGAAAGAAAAATTATATCAGGGAAATTGAATTAGACAATGACCATATTAGGGTTGAAATCTATGACAATGGTACTATTGACTATGACTCTGTTTCACTGCACTTAAATGGAAAAGCGGTCTTGGCAAAAACCATGCTCAATCACCGTTCTATTAAAGTGAATCTTCAATTAGACCCAACAAAAGAATTCAATGAACTGTCTATGTTTGCAGAGAATCTAGGCATGATTCCACCTAATACAGCTGCACTAATTGTAAGGGATGGTCAAAAAGAATACCAACTCTTGCTTCAAAGTGACTTCTCTAAGAGCGCCACTTTGAAACTAAAAGTAAAGAAACAAGAACCTTAAAACAATTCTGGTTGAGGGTTTTCATCCTTGGGTTGTTGCTCCCAAGACATTTCAATGGTTTTGCTAAAATCAGTCAGCTTTGCTCCCACTGCTTTCCAACCCATGACTTCTACCATATTGGCAACTTTGAATTTGGCTTTACGCACCATGGCACCCTTGCCAGATTGCACCACCAAAATGGGGGCTTCATCTGAACTCATAGCTTCCAATCTATTACCTTCTCCGTCTTTGATAAAGAGAAACTTATTCTTTAAAGTAGTGGTTTCAATTTTAAAGCGTTTGATATTGAACTGCTGTTTGTCATTGTCTAAATACACAGCCGTTAAAATCTTATCCGGATTGAATTTTTCAATCATCAAAATTTTGTCTGGTTCAAAGCGCTGTAATAATTCTGTATCCGTTAGTTCGTATGAACCTTCTTGATAAATGACCAAGAGTTTCTCCTCTTCAAAACTACCCAAGTATTGACCCTTGCCTTCCGTATTCAATCGGCCAAATTTATCATCAAACCAAAGCTTTCTTCCAGCCAAGGTACTTCTACCAGCTTCTTTGAGTTTGACAGATTTAATGGGGTACTTGGTTACTTGGTTTCCCATACTACTCCTACCCTTGATCTCCAATTCTTCAAAGTAAAAATCCAGTTCTTTAATCCTGGCTGTGCAGTTGGGACTTAGCACCACTTTTAATACTTCTGCTTCCCCATTTAAGTTGGCAGTAAAATAATGCACTTTACTTTTCTCTGAGCCCTTGGTTAGATCATATTCCTTGTCTCGGGTAACTCCTGTAACATTGAATCTTTTGGCATAGCTGGTTCCAGAAGCGCCGTCTAGATAAACCATATTATAAGTAGTCCGCTCGTCATTCTTTTGGAATACCGCAGCATAGATAATGTCTTTACCAATAAATACTTTGTCTGAAACTTTCACCACTTTCATCTTACCAGATTTGGTAAAAGCAATGATATCGTCATAGTCAGAACAGTCTGCCAAGAACTCGTCTTTTTTCAAACTTGTTCCAATAAATCCTTCTTCTCTATTCAAATACAATTTGGTGTTGGCAATGGCCACGTGCTTCACCTGAATGGTATCAAACTCTTTGATTTCCGTTCTGCGCTCCCTACCCTTTCCGTATTTTTTTTGCAGGTTTTCAAAATAAGCCACTGCAAAATCGGTCAAGTGTTCCAAATCAAATTTCACCTGCTGAATCTCAGCTTCAATTGATTTGATTTGCTCATTGAGTTCGTTGATATCTAAACGATAGATTCTTCTTACAGGTTTCTCCGTTAGTTTTAAAATATCCTCACGTTGAATCTCACGCTTCAACCTTTTCTTGAATGGATTGAATCCTTTGTCAATGGCTTCAATTACTTTCTCCCAGGTCTCGTGTTTTTGTTCTAGTTCCTTGTAGATTTTTTCTTCAAAGAAGATTTTCTCTAAAGAGGTATAATGCCATTTGTCTTCTAGTTCCGCAAGTTTAATTTCCAATTCACGGTTCAAGAGCTTCTTGGTATTCTCTGCTGAAACAGTTAATAAATCCTGAACACCTAAAAATTGAGGTCTGTCTTCTACAATCACACAGGCATTGGGAGACAAACTAATTTCACAATCAGTAAATGCATATAGTGCATCAATGGTAATATCGGTAGAGATCCCCGCTGCCAAATCAATTTGGATTTCCACGTCTTTGGCGGTTACGTCTACTACTTTTTTAATCTTGATCTTACCTTGGTCATTGGCCTTGGTAATACTCTCCATTAATTGCGTAGTTGTAACGCTATATGGCACGTCTCTAATAACTAGGGTCTTCTTGTCTAACTCCTCAATATGCGCCCTCACACGCACTTTGCCGCCTCTTTTACCACCATTGTAATTAGACACATCAATCATGCCCGCGGTTTGGAAATCGGGATATAGTTCAAATTTCTTTCCGCGTAAATATTTGATACTGGCTTCAATTAATTCATTGAAATTATGGGGTAGAATTTTGGTAGATAATCCCACGGCAATACCATCGGCCCCTTGGGCCAATAACAAAGGAAATTTCATGGGAAGGGTTACGGGCTCATTCTTACGGCCATCATAACTCAAGGACCAAGCGGTGGTTTTATTATTAAAAGCTACTTCTAGTGCAAACTTGCTCAAGCGTGCTTCAATATACCTAGCTGCCGCTGCATCATCACCCGTTCTAGCATCACCCCAGTTACCCTGGGTTTCAATTAATAAATCTTTTTGCCCCAGATTTACCAATGCGTCTCCAATACTGGCGTCTCCGTGTGGATGGTATTGCATAGACTGACCAATAATATTAGCCACTTTGTTAAACCTACCATCATCCATCTCTTTCATTGAGTGGAGAATCCTTCTTTGAACCGGTTTTAATCCGTCTTCAATAGCGGGTACAGCACGTTCCAATATTACATAAGAAGCATAGTCCAAGAACCAGTTTTTATACTGTCCCTGAACCCCTGTTTCGTTTTCATTAACCCGATTGTCAAATTTCTCTTTGGCCATAACTACAATATCCTTTACGTCTAACTATTGTTCTAATTGAAAAGTATCTCCCTGACCATCGGCCAAGGCGTTTAATTCAAATACCACCATGTCTTCCTCTGCAACTACTTCATGCCAAACAAATGGCTGTATTTGCACCATGGCTGGCGCGATGGCTTTTTCCACCCCCTTCTCTCCAGTACGAGTATCAATCCAATTGATGGTTGCCACTCCTTGCATGATGATGATCTTCTCAGGGTTCTTATTGGCCGATCTTCCTTTATGATAATGCCTACCACTAAGACTTCCCTTATTTCTATAGGCAATGATAAATTCTCCTGTTCTATCTGTATCAAAAATATGGGTGCTACCACGTTGGTCTTCACCAATTTTTTGAATAGGTATTATGGTCACTTGGTCTGACATCACAACTGGTATAATTCCAATGGTTGTCCATTGGGGTCATAAAAAAATACAAATTCCTTATTGGTTAAGCTGTCTACGCGCAACTCCTCTGTTCTAACGCCTTTTTCAAGCAACCAATTTCTACTACCCACCACATCTTTTACAGCAAATGCCAAATGTCTTAAACCCTTTGATTCTGGAAAAGAAGCGCGTTCTTTATGGTCAGGAAAAGAAAACAATTCTATTTGATAAACCCCATTTAATGCTAGGTCTAATTTATAAGAATTCCTTTCTGCTCTAAAGGTTTCTGCAAGTATGGTAAACCCCAACACCTCTGTGTAAAAGGCTTTGGATGCTTCATACAAATCCGTACTAGTCAAAATGGCAATATGGTGAATAGACTCAATTTGCATCTGAAACAGGTTCGGCAGTTTTTGCTCCAGCTATTTTCACGGTAATTTCTTTCCATCCCTTTGACCAATCACCCTGCACATCTAGTTTGCCTTGTTTGCCCAATTCAATCAATCTCCAAACCAAGTAAACATCTCCTGTTTTAATTTTCATTTTGTTCAAAGTATTGGACAAGACTTTGCTGAGTTTTTGAAATTCACCAGTGATGTTTTGCAACAAATCAGCATCAAAAAATTCCGCTGGTTTACCCACTATTTTTTTACCGCCTTCTAAAAAACGCACACCCGCATTTTCTAAACAGGTTTTCTTCCATTCGTCTGGATCCAATTCAAATTCACTCAAAGTAATAGGCCTAGCCAATTTCTTGGCCTTCAAAAATTCCTTTGGTTGAATCTCGTGCAAATGGGTGGGATAAAAGATATTCCCCTTCTCATTGATAAAGGGCAGGTTGTTTAAATACAAGATTTCTAATCTGCCTTGAAAAGCCCTTAGCTGCGGCATTAACCAATAATAGCCACATACGTCATGTGCATTCTGCCCCATCCAGATCCAAACCTTTTCCGTTTCGTTTTCTTCCAAGCTTCTGATCAGTTGGTGAACGGCCAATTT
>CAIZMD010000031.1 GCA_903933995.1 uncultured Bacteroidota bacterium | reverse complement strand
TACCATTGACTTCATCTACCCAATAATAACTATCTACATTTTGGCCCAAAAGGGTGATTTCTTTGTAGCCTTTTTCAAATAAGTCAATGGATTCGGCCAATATGCTATGAGCGTCTCGGCTTCTTTCTCTGCCCCTTGTAAATGGTACCACACAAAAACTACACATATTATTGCAGCCCCTCATAATAGAAACAAAGGCAGAAACGCCGTTGCTATCTAATCGAATAGGAGCAATATCTGCATAAGTTTCATCTCTACTCAGCAATACATTTACCGCTTTCTGACCACTGCTAGCTTCTTCAATCAAAATGGGTAAACTTCTATAAGCATCAGGCCCAACTACTAAGTCAACCAGTTTTTCTTCTTCTAATAATTTGGCTTTTAAACGTTCAGCCATACAACCCAAAACACCCACCAGCATGCCCTTTTTGCTTTCCTTGGCTTTTCTGAATTCCGTGAGTCTTTTTCTGATGGTTTGTTCTGCTTTTTCTCTAATTGAACAGGTATTGACCAACACTAGATCAGCTTCTTCAAAAAGAGATGTTGGGCCAAAGCCATTTGCTTGAAGAATAGAAGCCACAACCTCGCTATCTGAAAAATTCATGGCACAACCATAGCTTTCAATATAGAAATGTTTTTGATAGGTTTTCTCAATAACCGTAGCGGGCAAAAAAGCTTCACCTTGTCTTTGCTCGTCATGCACTTTGCCTGATAAATCCAACATTTCCATCAATACCCAAATTTAGAGCGCGAAAATACATAAAATCGGGTGTTTTGTGCCAGATTGTCAGCATTGCATTCGTTAAACTTCTCAAGAAGCTTTAAATTAGCGCTTTGAAAAAAATTAAGGATGAGAAAATATCTACTCTTCATTGGGCTTTTTTTAGGTTTTATGGCATCTGCACAGGATGTAGTGGTGAATAAATTGCGTTCTGAAACTTCCAGAACCATTAAAAAGGAAACTGATACCACTAAATGGGTTTGGAAAAGGGGAGGTCTCTTCTTATTTTCCTTGTCACAGGGTTCTTTGAGTAACTGGGCTGCCGGAGGCGATAATTTTTCTTTGGCCGCCAACACCTATTTGAACTACTATATTTTTCATCAAAAAGGGCGTAAGGTTTGGGACAATAATATGGACCTGAACCTAGGTTATGTAAATACTTCTAGTTCTGGTGGTAGAAAGAACGATGATAGAATGGACTTTTTGAGCAAGTTTGGATATAAAATGGATACCACTGGAAAGTGGTTCTTGTCTGGATTATTCAATTTTAGATCTCAGTTTTTTGATGGATTTAATTATGGAACCAATCCAGCAGAATTGTCTTCCAGCTTTATGGCTCCAGGCTATTTTATTTTCTCCTTGGGTTTTGACTATAAACCAAGTTCTAAATTATCCGTCTTCATGTCTCCTTTAACTTCTAGGTATACAGTTGTTACCAAGAAAGAATTATATGAGAAAGGATTATACGGGGTTCCGAAAGGGCAAAAATCCTTAAATGAAATTGGTGCTTTTGTAACGGTGAACTATAGCACAACGGTAGCCAAGAATATAGCGTACAAGGGTAGGATGGATTTGTTCTCTAACTACAAACAAGACCCTCAGAATGTGGATTTATTTATGACCAATCAATTTGCTTTTAAAATCAATAAATATTTCTCAGCTACTTATAGTCTAGACTTAATCTATGATGATAACGTAAGATTGTTTGGACCCAACAACACTTCACCTGCCTTGCAAACCAAAAGTTTGATAGGGATAGGTTTTCTGAAACCATTGAATGTGATTAGAAAATAAACCCGCTTTTATTTCTTGCTTACAATTTTAAGCAAATGCTTGATTTTATTGGATTTGTACACTAGATCTTGGTATTCTGTACTCAATAGGGTAACATGCCCCATTTTTCTTCCCGGCTTGGTTTCAGCCTTACCATACAAGTGTACAAATGCATTATCAATTTGAAGGGTTTCATGCAATCCCTCATAAACAGCAGGTCCTACATGTTCCGGAGCACCTAACAAATTGACTATCGCCGCAGGCATAATAGGGTCTGTATTGCCAAGTGGATATTCCAAAATGATTCGCCAAAGTTGGTGGTATTGACTACAATAATTTCCTTCAATACTATGGTGTCCACTATTATGCACCCTTGGGGCGGTTTCATTTACCCAAACATTTTGGTCATGATCAACAAATAGTTCAACAGCAAATAATCCTGCACTCTTCAGAGATTTGGCCACTTTTAATGCAATGGCTTCTGCCTTCCACAAAACCTTTTCGGGAATTCTTGCAGGAGAAACCTGATAGTCCAAAAGATTTAAAATAGGGTCAAAAACCATTTCTGCTGGGGGATAAACAGCCGTTTCTCCCTTGGTGTTGACAGCAATAATCAATGCCAGTTCTTTTTGAATGGGAACCATTTTTTCTAAAACAGATGGTGCATCAAATCCCTTATCTAAATCCTCTTTCCGTTTAATTACCTGAACCCCTTTTCCATCATATCCGCCTTCACCAATTTTATGCACAGCAGGTAAAAAAGCTTCTTTACTTTTTAATTCTTCTAAACTATTGGTAATCAAGTATTCCGGAGAGGGTATTTGATGTTCAGCATAAAATGCTTTTTGGGTGATTTTGTTTTTAATAATGCGTATAGCCGCTGGACTTGGAAAAACCTTTACACCCTGTTGTTCCAAAGTTTCCAATGCATCAATATTAACCGATTCTATTTCAATGGTAATGGCATCTAATCCTTGACCAAAGGCCAAAACCGCATCGTAATCTTGAATATTACCTAAATGAAAATGATGACAAAGATGTGCAGCAGGACAATTAGGATCATTTTCCAGTACATGTGTTTCAACGGTATAGTCAGCCGCAGCTTGCAACAACATTCTACCCAATTGACCTCCACCTAAAATGCCTACTTTCATTACTTGATTTTTTGTTAAAAAGCCTTGGAAACAGCGAAGATATAGAACCAAAGCAATGCTTCCTTGTTTGATTGGTCAAAAAGGGTATTTTTGTATTAATGAGACCTGACTACCCACATAAGGTTTTTAACGATATCCGTATCAGTTACTGTTTGCTCATGGTTGCCCTAGCCATGGATGCTTTGTTTTAAACTATCGCCCAAGGCGAAAGGTTTTTGTTTCATCTTTTTTTATTTTAAAACAACGTCTATGGAAGCTATTCAAGCTATGGTTAATAACGCTATTTCTCAAACCGACTTTTTGCCATTACAAGGAACTGACTATGTTGAATTTTATGTTGGTAATGCCAAACAAGCGGCACATTTTTATAAAACCGCATTTGGATTTCAATCTCTGGCTTATGCGGGTCCTGAAACGGGGATCAAAGACAGAGTAAGTTATGCTGTACGCCAGCACAAACTCACATTTGTATTTACCACAGCATTGAGAACTGACAATGAAATTGCACAACATGTTTACCAACATGGCGATGGGATCAAGTTTTTGGCTTTGAAAGTAAATGATGCAACAGATGCTTGGGAGCAAACCACTAAGCGTGGAGGTAAATCACATACGGAACCAACAGTATTAGAAGATGCTGAAGGTAAAGTGGTAGTTAGCGGGATCCATACCTATGGTGATACCGTTCACTTATTTATTGAAAGAAAGGATTATCAAGGTGTTTTTTTACCTGGATTTAAAAAGTGGGAATCTGCCTATAACCCTGCTGATACTGGCTTATTGTATGTTGACCATTGTGTTGGAAATGTTGGTTGGAACCAAATGAATAAATGGGTTGATTTTTATGAGCAAGTAATGGGATTCCGCAATATCCTAACATTTGATGACCAAGACATTTCTACAGAATATTCTGCTTTAATGAGTAAAGTAATGAGTAATGGAAATGGCTTTGTCAAATTCCCCATTAATGAACCGGCAGAAGGAAAAAAGAAATCACAGGTAGAAGAGTATCTAGATTTTTATAATGGAGAGGGCTGTCAACACGTAGCATTGGCAACAAATAACATTGTTAAAACTGTTACAGAACTACAAGCAAGGGGGATTGAATTTTTAAAAGTTCCTAGCTCTTATTACGAGGAATTATTTGATAGGGTTGGATCTATTGATGAAGACATTGCCCCATTAAGAGAATTAGGCATTTTAGTTGATAGAGATGAAGAAGGTTATTTGTTACAAATATTTACCAAACCAGTGGAGGATAGACCCACCCTGTTTTTTGAAATTATTCAAAGAAAAGGGGCCACTAGTTTTGGAAAAGGAAATTTTAAAGCCCTTTTTGAAGCCATTGAAAGGGAGCAAGACAAAAGAGGCAATTTGTAAATAATTAGGCGTGGTGCATTAGGGTTGATGACTTATTTTTGAATCCATGAAGTTGTTAACCCTATGCACCATTTTTCTTTTACAGATGCTGCAATTGAGCGGGCAATCCGTTTTTTGGGAACAACAACAGTCATATCCCAAAGTGGCCAAAGCCATTAAAACCAGAACAGATACCCTTAAAAATCAGTTTAAGAGAGCAGGGTTGGTATTTCCCCCAAAACAAGTCTATATCAGAAGTTTTAAATACGATTCCCAATTAGAAGTTTGGGTAAAGTCAGGTAATAATACCCAGTTCCAATTGTTTAAAACCTATCCTGTCTGCGCCCTTTCTGGAACCATGGGGCCTAAGCGAATGGATGGTGATTACCAAGTACCTGAAGGATGTTATTTTATCAAATCTTTCAATCCATTGAGTAATTATCATTTATCCCTTGAACTCAATTATCCCAATGCTTCTGACCGTTTATTAAGTGATTCCATTAAACCTGGGTCAGACATTTTTATACATGGGGGCTGTTTAACCCAGGGATGTATACCAATAAAGGATATACCCATGGAAGAGCTTTATGTCTTGACTGCTTATGCCCAATTGCAGGGGCAAGATTTTATACCTGTACATATATTTCCCATCAATTATGACCAAGAAAAAAGCCGGGAATTTCTTAAAAAAAGTAGCCGAGATGATCCAGAATATCGGGCTTTTGCAGACAAGATGAAAGAGGTTTTCCAGCATTTTCAGGGACATCGCCAACTGCCGATTGTAGGCATCAACCAGAAGGGAGAATACCGGATTTTCTGAAAAACTAGCGGTCTATAACGATTTTATTGTATTTTCAACCTTCCGTAACCCCTAAGAAACTTGATAATAGCAATGAAAAAGCTAAGACTTTCTATTTCTAATATCATCCTAATCATCATATGCCTGGTGGTTTTGGTGTCAGTATTGGTATTAAATGCTGTCAATTCAAAAAGCCTTATTTCTTTAAGACAATCTATTGATACGCTAGTAATTCAGAACCCTAGCATTGGACTTTTACAAGAGACTGATAAACAGCTCTCAGTGGCTGAAAACAATTATCGCATTTATTTGAGTACCTATGATTCAACTAGGAAAAATGCTTTTTTAGCTGGTTTAAGTGAGATTTCTTTT
Organism: uncultured Bacteroidota bacterium; assembly: GCA_903933995.1. GTDB lineage: Bacteria > Bacteroidota > Bacteroidia > Chitinophagales > Chitinophagaceae > Sediminibacterium. The sequence goes on along the minus strand of CAIZMD010000031.1, from coordinate 15,110 downwards.
AACCTTCAACAAATCATGACAGGCACGGATAGTGCCGATGTAAAACAGATAGTATCCGGTTTGGACAAGAAAATTGAGTTAGCAGATATGATTGCTCAATTAAAGAAAATTGCCGATTCCGTTACTACCACCACCAAATCTGGTTATAGGACACAGGTGGTTCAGATCAATCAACCCATTCAGATTAAGCGTATTGATAAGTCTATTTTGGAAGGTTTTGTGATCAATAGAGTAGATACCTTAAAAGCCGCTCCAAAGAAAAAGAAAGGATTCTTCAAAAAACTAGGGGAGTTATTTACCAATAAAGAAGAAGCTGCAGCGCCACTAGAATACGCCAAAGGTGGTGCCACTCAGGCTGGAAAAACCCTGGATTCTACTAAAACAGAAACATCTTCTTTGGATTCTTCTATCAATAGTTTGTCTGATGAAATCCAACAATTTTACCAGGGTAAAGTAAACGAGGAATTTAATATTCGCAAACGCCTTAATGAGAGTGAAAAAGTATTGGCAGAAACCAACTTGAGTATTATAGCTCAAATTGACGCTGCTTTAGAAGTCTTGTTGCAAAGGGAATTAGCTGCCAGAAAACAACATTTAGAAAACGCCTTAGCTACTTCCTTAGATGCCAGAAATTCCATTGAGAAATTTTCATGGGGGTCCTTGGTTATTATTTTGCTGATTGTAGTGCTCTTGGTGTTCAATATTTTCAGATTGGTAAAATATGAAACCCAGTTAATTGAAGCAAGGGAAAATGCCGAGAAAATGACTCAAATGAAGAGTAGATTCTTGAGTAATATGAGTCATGAAATTCGCTCTCCACTTACTTCTATCATGGGATTCACTGATATAATTGACAGAATGGAGACGGATCCTGAAAAGAAGAAATACTTACAAGCCATTAAAACCAGTTCCGACCATTTATTACATACCGTTAATGACGTTTTAGACTTTTCAAAACTGGACGCTGGTAAACTTAGGTTAGAACAACATCCATTTAATATATCAGAAGCCATTGGAGAAGTTGCTTTTGCCTTTAGTGCTGCGGCTGCTGAAAAAGGGATTCAGATAAAAGAAGAATTGTCCATTCCAAAAGACTTGATAGTTATTGGAGACAAGTTCCGATTAAAACAAATATTGTTTAACCTGACTAGCAATGCCATTAAGTTTACGGAACAAGGCGCAGTAACTATTTCTGCTGCTGCTACTAATAAAAATGGAAAAGAAGTTTCTTTGAAAATTAGGGTGGCAGATTCCGGAATTGGTATTCCAGAAGATAAATTAAACAGCATTTTTGAAGAGTTTACCCAAGTAACTTCTGCTGACCAAAGTGCAGAATCCAGACGTGCCATCAGGGGTACTGGATTGGGTCTGCCTATTTGTAAAATGTTGGCTGAATTGCAGGGTGGTACTATTGAAGTGGCAAGTAAATTAAATGAGGGTTCTGAGTTTGCTGTTTCACTAGTTTACCTTGTTGATCAAGAACCTCAAGCTGTTGAGCCTGCCGCTTCTACTAACAATGGTCTGTTACTGTATACAGATATGTTGCACAAAAAAGCATTGGTGATTGAAGACAATGACATGAATGCCATGTTGTTGGGATTATTGCTCAAGAAGCAAAACCTTGCTTATGATTTGGCCAAAGACGGACAAACTGGTTGGCAAATGTTTAATGATAATAAATATGATATTGTTTTAACCGATATTAATGTTCCAAAATTGACTGGTGACCAATTGGCAACAGCCATTAGAAATCATCCAAATGGTAAAGCCACCATGCCTGTTGTAGCGCTAACGGCTACCATTTTGCAGGATGATTTAGAAGCATATAGAAAAGCTGGAATTACCGATGTTTTGGTAAAACCATTCAAAGAAACAGAGCTAAAGATCATGCTCCAGAAACATTTGTTTTCTAAGTCTTAAATCTTTCTAATACAAAAACTGTAAAGTCTCTCTTGACTGTTGTTGTAATACAGCCGTTTTACCTGCTAAATGTTGTTCTATAGTAGCTGCTGTATAATGGCGGATGGTTAAAAGTGTCAAACCTTTTTCTATTTGAACGTCAAAAATGCCACTTGCAGCTTGGGCCAGTTTACTAATTTTTTCCGATTGGTCATCTAGGCTAATCATTAATGAAATAGCACCAGTTTGCATTAAATTAGGTTTCAAATGCATAGATTCCATCAGTCCATATAATTCTCTCATGTGGTGATCTCCCACAAAAGAAAAATCAGTTGTGGTCATGGTAACCAAAACCTGTTTGGGTTTTAGTACAATAATTGGAGGAAGTCCTTTGATTTGTTTGTTGTGTATTTGAGTCCCGGCTAGGCTACTATCTAAAAAGCATTTAACCAATAGGGGGATTCCTTTGTTTTGAAGTGGTTTAATGGTCTTGGGGTGAATCACCTGAGCACCATAATAGGCCATTTCAATTACTTCCGTATAATTCAAAACAGGAATGGTTACTGCGTCTGGAAAAACTTTTGGGTCAGCATTCATTACAGCAGCAACATCTTTCCAAATGGTCAAACTTTCTGCTTCTACAATATTGGCAAAAATGGCAGCCGTATAATCGCTTCCTTCTCTTCCAAGTGTACTGCTTTCATTATCATCTGTAGCTCCTATAAATCCTTGTGTAATAAGTATTTTGGAAGATGGGCCAATTCCTTTTTTCATCAAACCTTGAATCTTTTCAGTGCTGGTTTCCCAGTCAATATTGGCGTCTCTGAAATTATTATCCGTTCTAATCAAATCTCTCACGTCTACCCATTGATTAGCAATACCCCATTCATTTAAAAAATGACTAAGAATACAAGTACTCAATAATTCACCTAGGCAAACTACTTGATCATAGTAATAATCAAAATCTCTAACAGGTTTATCGTGCAACAACCATTCAATTTCTGTGAAAAAATCAGCCAATTGCATTTCGCAATCTGCATAACCCCTGGTCATTAATTGCTGAGCAATGGCTAAATGATTGGTTTTGATTTCGTGGAATAGCGTTAATGCGGTTTCCCTATTGCCTTCAAAAAAAGCTTCTGCCACTTTCTCCAAAGCATTGGTGGTTTTGCCCATGGCAGAGATAATGACTACCAATTGGTCTTCCTTAAATTCCTGTAATATGGGACCTAGGTTTTTGATTCTTTCAATGCTGTTAACACTGGCTCCACCAAATTTGAAAACTTTCATCAGTTCCTTAAATTTTATGAATGCAAATATAGGATAGATCAAAAGCCCCATTCTTCAAAAAATGACTAGTTTTTGAGAAGCCCTTGTTATCTTTATAGAAATAGGCAAACATATGATCATCAATAGAAACATACTGACTCTGGATGAGTTCACCATCCAGCAGATGCGTCAGTTTCCAAATGCAACAGGTGAGCTGAGTTCTTTGCTAAGAGATATAGGATTGGCTGCCAAAAGGGTCAATGTAGAAGTAAACAAAGCAGGATTGGTAGATATATTGGGAGATGCTGGAAGTATCAATGTGCAAGGTGAAGACGTGAAAAAATTGGATATCTATGCCAATAATCAATTTATGGGAGTGCTAAAACACGGAATTAGTTGTGCCGGAATAGGAAGTGAAGAGATGGACGATTTTGTGGTTTTTGACGATGAAGTGAGTAATAATAGCAAGTACGTAGTCTTGTTTGATCCACTAGATGGAAGTGGTAATATAGACGTGAATGTTTCTATTGGTACTATTTTTAGCGTGTACAAACGCGTTAGTGAACTGGGTACACCCTGTACCAAGGAAGATTTTTTACAACCAGGTATCAAACAAGTGGCTGCTGGATATGTTATTTATGGTTCTAGTACCATGATGGTTTATGCTACTAGAAGGGGCGTCAATGGATTTACGCTTGATCCTTCTATTGGTGAGTTTTCTTTGAGTCATCCCAATATCAAATGCCCCCCAGATGGTAAATTTTATTCCGTAAACCACGGAAACTTTTTTCAATACAAAGAAGGGGTAAGAGAGTATATTAATGGCTGTCAGAAAAAGACAAAAGAAACAGGCGGCCCTTATACTCAGCGATATATTGGAAGCATGGTGGCAGATGTACACCGAAACTTGATTAAAGGGGGGATTTTTATGTATCCAGGTACCTTAGATAAACCACAAGGTAAACTACGGTTATTATATGAAGCCAATCCATTTGCATTTATCTTGGAAGTGGCAGGTGGTAAAGCCACAAATGGGGAGCAAAGAATATTAGAGATTCAACCAACCAAATTGCACCAAAGAACAGCATTGTTTATTGGCAGTAAAAATATGATGGATGAATTGGAAACCTTTTTAAAGCCAAGTGCATGAAATGGATAGCCTTGCTGCTATTGGCAATCTCTTTGCAATCATCGGTTTGCGGTCAACCCCCAAGTCCTGAGTCTGTTCAGTTTTATTACAATCCTAAAGGGGTATCTTTTATTCCAGCCTTAAGTAAACCTGGATTAGTGTATAATGGGCAATTGTATAATGGAAAAAGAAGGTTGGACTATTTAATGGGTTATTTAAATAATCCTCAGTATACTATTTACTATGACCAATATCGTTCAAATAGAACATGGGCAGGCATTATAACCGTCTTGGGAACAGCTACATCTGTAGTAGGTTTAATTGGTACCAATGGAAGTAGAAATATCAATTGGTATTTATTAGGTGGTGGCCTCATTCTCAATGGCACAGCTGCTGTATTAAATTCAATTGCTGCCCAACAATTAAGAAGCATTGCCGTATTAATGGATCAGGAACAAAAATCAAAAGGATTACAAAAATCACCCAATAATATTGGCATTAGTATTCCTTTCAAATAAGTAATATGGGTAAAACAATCATATCAGTTAAAGAGTTGCATAAAAGCTATGGCGATTTTGCAGCCGTAAAAGGCATCAGTTTTGAGGTAGAAGAGGGAGAAATTTTTGGACTATTAGGCCCCAATGGTGCTGGCAAATCTACTACTTTAGAAATTATAGAAACCCTGCGCAATAAGACCAGTGGTACAGTGATAGTGGATGGAATAAATTTAGACGAGTCTCCCAATGAGATTAAAAAAATTATTGGGGTGCAGCTACAAACTTCTGGTTTTTACCCTAGTTTAAACTTAACAGAATTGATTCAACTATTTGCGGGGTTATACAATGAAACTGTAGATAGCATGGCATTATTGGATACTGTGAATCTTAGAGATAAAGCAAAAGCCAAATACAAAGAACTCAGTGGTGGTCAAAAACAAAGATTCTCCATTGCTACCACCTTAATCAACCAACCCAAGATCATTTTCTTAGATGAACCCACTACAGGATTGGATCCACAAGCCAGAAGAAATCTTTGGGAATTGATTAAAGAGATTAGAGCCAAGGGAACAACAGTCATTATTACTACTCATTATATGGATGAAGCGGAAGTTTTGTGTGACCGCGTAGCCATTATTGATTCTGGAAAAATTATCGCGCTCAATTCTCCAGATAAATTAATTGATGAATTGGTTGCCACTGGTTTTGAAAGACCCAAGGAGGTGAAGAAAGCCAATTTAGAAGATGTGTTTATAGCTATGACGGGACATGAACTTAAAGGGGAGTGAGGAAGAAAGTGAAAAGTGAAGAGTGAAGAATGAGGAAGAAAGTGAAGAGATAAAAGTGAAGAGTGAAGAATGCAGAATGCAGTTAGATCCATCAAATTTGCAATTTTGATTCTTTTTAAAATAATTCAAAATAGATACTTATGTCAATAGACCCACGCTATCCAATTGGAAAATATGAGCCCAAGCCTTTTTCTGAACAACAAAAGCAGGCTTGGTTATTGGATCTTCAATTTCTTCCTGAAGCCTTAGAAAGAGCTATTAATAATTTAGACGAGGCACAATTAAATACGCCCTATAGGGATGGTGGTTGGACGGTAAAGCAATTAGTGCATCATGTGGCTGATAGTCATATGAATGCCTATATCCGCTTTAAACTAGGATTAACAGAAGACAAACCTACCATTAAACCCTATGAAGAACAGGATTGGGCATTGTTAGCAGACAATGACCTAGTACCCATTAATGTATCGCTTACTTTATTACACGCATTGCATTTGAGATGGGTAGCTACTATCAAAGACTTAACGGAAGAACAATGGAATAGGTTGGTGGTGCACCCAGCAGCAAATAGAGAAATGAGTATCTGGTTTTTATTGGGATTATATGCTTGGCATGGCAATCACCACGTGGCGCATATCACAACTCTGAGAGAAAACAAACAATGGTAATGGAGAAAAATCTGAATTGGAAACTTATAAAAAGAGAACAACTTTTTAAAGATAAGTGGGCGGATATTAAAATAGATACCTGTGAGAAAGCAGATGGGTCAATCATAACCCCATTTTATACGTATGCATTTCCTGATTTTGCTACTGCTTTGGCATTTACCAAAGACGGACAAGTGATATTGGAAAGAATTTATAGACATGGCATAGAACAAACTGATTTTGAATTGCCAGGGGGATGTGTGGATGCTACAGATGCATCCTTAGAAGCGGCAATGGGAAGAGAACTCTTAGAAGAAACAGGATATAGGTTTGAAAGCATAGAATACCTGGGGAAAGTGGCTCATAACCCTTCTATCCATAACAACTATATGCATATGTTTTTGGCCAAGGGGGGCGAATTTGATCCAACATATCCATTGGATTTAGAAGAAGGCGTAGAAGTGATCTTGAAGAGCTTGGATCAAGTTTTGGAATTATTAGCAGAGCGCAAGTTTATGCAGGCCATGCAAGTAAGTACCTTGCATTATGCCTTATTGAAAATGGGCAAACTGGTTTTCAAATAATTGTTTAAATCAGAATGATGGATTGGAAAATATTAGATTCAAACTATGTATACCAAGACCGTTGGTTTAGGGCTAGGGCCGATAAATGTTTGTTACCTGATGGCAGGGTAATGGAACCTTATTATATTATTGAGTTACCCGATTGGACCAATATGATCATCATTACCAAGGATGAAAAAATGGTATTGGTTAGACAATATAGACACGCAAAAGGAACAGCAACACTTGAATTGCCAGGTGGCATTCTTGAAGATGGGGAAGAGCCAATTGCCTCTGCTATTAGAGAAATGAGAGAAGAAACAGGTTATGTTTCAACAGAAGTGGAATTCCTTTTTAAAATTTCACCCAACCCAGCTATTAATAATAATACCGCTTATTTTTTCTTGGCAACCAATGCAGAAAAATTAGCAGAAACAAGTTTTGACCCCTATGAAGATTTAATTGTTGAAACTTATGGAAAGGCAGAATTGATCAAGCTTTTAGAAGACAATGCTTTGCAACATGGGGTTCAGTTAGGAGCCATTTACAAAGCCATGCTTCGTTTGGGTTGGATGCATTTGTAGTTGGAACTATCCTACTGTAAATAGCTTTAAAGAAGTTCGGCTACCACAAATACACTTCCACATACCAAGATTAAATCATCTTTTCCAGCATGATTTTTTGCTGCGTTATATGCTTCCATAACAGTAGGGTAGGCATTCCCAACTAATCCAAATGAAGCAGCTTGTTCAAGCAATAATATCTGGTTCAAAGCCCTTGGTATGGCCGCTTTGGTAAAATAATAGCTTGCGTGTTTGGGAAGTAATTGTAGGGCTTTGTCAATTTCTTTATCCTTTACCATACCTATTACAATATGAAGGGATTGTTTGCCAGTTAATTCTATTTGCTTGACTATTTCTTTAATCCCATCCTCATTATGCCCAACGTCTAAAACGGTTAATGGATGTTCTGCAATGACTTCCCATCTTCCGTGTAAACCTGTCAATTTTTTAACCTGTTTTAATGCATGCACTACTATGGAATGATCCAATTTCCAGCCTTGAATTTGTAATTGTTCCACCGCAGTAAGAACCGTTAATAGATTCTTGGTTTGATAATAACCTGGTAAATCCAATTCAAATTGATGATGCTCTTGATTGTTCAGTTTGTTCACTGTGACCAATAAATGACCAGACTTGGTTTCAAAATCGGTTATTTGAAAATGGTCTTTGGCAAATTGAATTGGTGCTTGGCAAGAATCTGCTTTGGCTAAGAAAACTGGTTTGGTTTCTGCTAGCGTTTCACCAATCACTACCGGTTTGCCTTGCTTAATAATACCCGCTTTTTCAAAAGCAATTTCTTCTAAACGCTGCCCTAATAAATTCATGTGGTCAAACCCAATATTGGTTATCACGGATAATTCTGGATCAATAATATTGGTACTATCCAACCTGCCTCCAAGACCTACTTCAATAATGGCAATGTCTACTTGCTGTTTTGCAAAATAGTCAAATGCCATGGCTACCGTAATCTCAAAAAAAGAAGGAGAAATTTCTTGGATCTTGGGTTCAATAAGATGCGTGAATGATACTACAAATTCCTCTGAACATACCTGTCCATTTACTTTAATGCGCTCTCTAAAGTCTTTTAAATGGGGAGAAGTATATAATCCTGTTTTATAACCTGCCGCTTGAAAAATAGCAGCCAACATATGACTGGTAGAACCCTTGCCATTGGTGCCAGCAACGTGTATGGTTTTGAATTGATGTTGCGGATTTCCTATAAATGCACAAAGAGATAAAGTATTGTGTAAGTCCTTTTTATAAGCGGACTCTCCCAATTTACTAAACATGGGTAAGGCACTAAACAAGTAGTCAAGTGTTTGGGAATAGGTCTTCATCAAGTGCAAATTAGAAAAGAAAACTTAACCACGGAGTTTGAAGCTAAAAACCAAGGTTCCTTCTTGCTCGCTATCCTTACCAGCATTGAGTTTAAGGGTTTTGGCTTTTTTCAAAGCAATATTTCTAATGTTCTGATTGGTGGTAGTAGTGCCTTTAGGATTAATGCTAGCAGCTATTACATTGCCATTTTGGTCAACAGTTATATTCACAGCTACTTTGGCATTTTCATTAAAATCATCTTCAAAGCTAGGAAGCTTGGTAATCCTTCTACCGTCTAAGCCACTTCTAATACTCACACCATTTCCTGCACCGCTATTGCCACTGGCTGCATTACCTTGATAGCTATCAGAGTTGGGGTTACCATTGGGGTTACCTTGGTCACCTTTACCGCCAGCAATACCTTGGTTTTTGACACCATTGTAACTATCCGCATTATTACCACTGCTATTGCTGCTAGTACCTCCCTTGAATAAGGCTTTGGGTTTGGGTGCTGCAACAACAGGTGTAGCCACCATCTCGGTTTTTTTGGGTGTAGGTTTGGTTTCTACTGTTGTTTTTTCAACAGGTTTGGGAGAAGTTTTTTTAGCCAGATTAACTGCTTCATCACCCGTTTCATCGGCCTGAATCTCTTTGGTATTGATTGGTTGATTAGTTGGTGGAGGGCTTGGATTGGTTTGGTCTTGGGTTGGTGATGATTGTCCAGGAATTTCAGGAGCAATATCGCCCAAGCCAGTTTCACTATTGCCAAGGTTAACTTCAATGCCTTCTCCGGTTTCAGGGATAGGAATTTGCGGCAAAGTCCATTGCAGAAAAAAGAAAGTCATGAACATCAACAAGCAGATCAGCAAAGTAATGATGCTGGCCTTGATGTTTTTTTCTTTTTCAAAACTGAGCTGCATGGTACGGGCATTGTTCATAACAAATGTATCGGTAATCCCATGTATTTGGTTCAATGTTGAAAATTACGGCAGTATTGCTAGCTTAATCCACTTATCCACCTAAATAAAGGTTAATTCCGGTTTAGGGCTTCCAAAAAACATCATATGAAAAGCGGATCAGCGTTCCCATGACTACTAAGAGAAAGAAAATTCTTATAAAGCGGTTGCCTTTGGCGATGGCCATTTTAGCGCCTAAAAATCCGCCAATGGCATTACAAATAGCCATGGGGATGGCCAATTTCCAGATAATGCTACCCTTGATTAAAAACAAACAGATTGACCCTAGATTAGTAGCTAGGTTAATCAGTTTGGCATTGGCCGATGCGTTTAGAAAATCCAAACCCATTAAACTAATAAAAGCCAATACCAAAAAACTACCCGCTCCTGGACCTATAAATCCGTCATAAAATCCAATGACCAAACAAATGAGTAAACTATAAAGCGTTTTTTGAGTAGGGGTTAATTCCTTGTGTGAAAATTGGCCAAAATCCTTTTTGGAATAGGTATAAATGGCAACAAGCACTAAGACTACCAAGATTACAGGTTTCATAAACCTATTACTCATTTGGGTCAATAATTGGGAACCAAGAAAGGAGGCACTAAATGCGGTCAAGGCCATCCATCCCATGAGTTTCCAGTTAATGGGCACTTTGCGTACATATTGTCTGGCTGCAAAAAAAGTACCACTAAAAGAAGGTAGCTTCAAAGAGCCAATAACGGTAGCCACGGGTAACTGGGGTAACATGATCAGCGAAGCGGGTGTTTGAATTAATCCGCCTCCACCAACAATGGCGTCTACAAATCCTGCCAATAGCGCAAATAAACAAAGCAGTACTAAAATTTGCCAGTCTATCATTTGCTAAATTTAGATGCGTATAAATTGGCAATAATCAAGCCTAGGATGACTATCAAGCCACTGATCCAGTGAATCAGCGTTACTTTCTCTTCCAATAACCAGACCGCTTCAAGTGTACTAAAGACAGGAATCAGGTTGCCAAAAATGACCGTTCTGCCTGTTCCAAGTTTTTGCAATGCTATATTCCAGCACAAGAAGGAAATAACAGATGTTCCAAATCCGAGGTACAAAATAGAGCTGATTAATTCTGTATTCCAAACAATGGGTGGGGCATAAGATAATTCATATAAAAAGAAGGGAATCAGTAAGATTGCTCCAAAGAAAAATACCACAAACAAAAAACGGATGCTACTCATTTCTTGGGGCTTTCTTCTTACCAACACATTGTAAATGGCAAAGGAAAAAGCACCAGCTAAAACCCAAAGGTCACCTGTTGAAAAATGAAAGGCCATCAGCTTTTCCAAACTACCCTGAGACAATAACAATAGGATTCCAATGATGCAGATAATCATACCAATGATCCGCATCAATCCCATTTTTTCTTTTAGAAATAAATAGGCCAAAATACTAGCAAAAATGGGAGAGGAGGTAGTGCCAATCAGGGCCATATTAATAGCAGAAGTAGAATGGCCTGCTATATACACAAATGTATTAAACAAGCTGACACCGGTTAATGCTGTCCAGAAAAAATAGGCAGGTCTTGCTTTAATAATGGCCCAGTCTTCCTTGAACACTTTCCATGCAAATGGCATTAAAATAAGACTAGCAAATGACCATCTAAAAAAGGCCAGACTAATGGGGCCAATCAAATGAATCACACTTCTGGAGATCACAAAATTACCAGACCAAATAATGGTGGCAACCAACGCCAACAGAATGCCTAGGCTGATATCTTTTTGAGAATGTTGTTCCTTCATGCAGCTGTGCTAGAGATGGGCAAAATCAGATTGGAAATTCCCCTTGATTCTTTCCATAGGAGGATTGAAATAGCCAAACTGAACTTTTGGAAATTCTTCCTGAATCAGTTCTAGCATTTGTTTTACTCCTAAGATATCGCCTGTTTCGTGAACTCCAATCTTACCCATATACCAGTCTGGGTCAATATTGAAATTGCGCCACTGGATCATGTTCAAATCCGTATCTATAATCAGTTTGCGTAAGGCTTCATATTCTTCCACACTATCAGTCATGCCTGGAAAAACAAAATAGTTGATACTTGTCCAGCCTCCAAAACTCCTCATCACTTTTAAACTTTCAACAATGTCTTGGAACTGATAATTATTGGGTCTATAGTAAGGCGTATAAATATGTTCTCTGGCTGAATTGGTACTAACTCTCATACTATTCAAACCTGCTTCACACAAGGCTCTTACGGCATCTGGTTTGGAGCCATTGGTATTGATATTGATACTGCCTCTTGGGGTATGTTTGCGAATTTCAATAATGGCTTCTCTAATGGTTTCCCACATTAGCAAGGGCTCTCCTTCACATCCCTGCCCAAAACTAATTATGGGATAAGGCGCTTCCATTAAATGGGGTACGGTAAACTCTACAATTTCAGCAGCAGTGGGTTTAAAAGTCAATCGGTCTTGGGTAGAAAAAATGACTTCGTCCTCAGGTTGAAAAGAAATACAACCCACACAGTTGGCATTACAGGCAGGTGAAGTAGGAACTGGACATTCCCATCGCCCCAAGGCAAAATTTCTGGCAGCAGGACATGTATAAGTCATGCAACAATTCTCCATCAAGTGTTTCACCAACCTATTCTGAGAATAGTTTTCCAACAACTGTTTGGTACCGGATTCAATTTTTTCATCGTCATAGCCAGCCGCTTCTTGACGAATATCTTGTTCAATGCGAACAGCCGTTACATAGAATTTTTCATTGTGCCATGCCGCAGCTGTATAGCAAAATAGCGGAAGGGTAGGTGCGTCTTCTTGTGTTTCAAACGCAGCTATATACAAACCAGTATGTGCTGGTGGAATAAAGGCAGCAACCGCCCATCCCTTATCACAAAGACGCATGTCTCCGGTTTTTACATCAATTCCTATACCTCTTCTCCCTGGTAACTCATATAAGTTTCCACCTGTAGGTAATTCTATCCAGTCTTCGGGTGGCACTGGTAATGCGTCCCAACCTGCTCTTCCTGTGGCGTATAAGCTGGTATCTTCAAAAATATTTCCGTTGCCATCGGAATAGAGCATATAAGGTGAAGTAGATAAAGACATGGTCAAAACTAAATGGTGAAAAATAAAACTTAAGCCTTTGCTTGAAGTCTGTTGCGGCAAAACTCGTTAAAATCTTGCTCATCTTTGGCATTTGAGCCAGATTGTATTTCTTTTTGAAGCAATTTGTTGTTCTTAAAGTCAATGGTCAATAAACCATCTTTAATGACCACATTGTTTAATTCCTCCCAATAAATATGTTTTTTGGGCAAACTGTTGACCACAATTTCATCTTGGTCAAAAGCCAATTCTTCGGGAAATTTGGCCTGTTTTTCAAAGAAACCAGCTAATACATAAACAGCACAGATCCATCCCCCCTTGGGCAGGTACCACCAACCCAAACAAGCTAGAAATATACCCCAACGGTAATAGGGAATCTGTTCCTTTCTATTCTGAATCAAACAATAGATCCACCAACCTATAATGCCACCTGCTGAAAGATATATAGCAATTTTATTAACCGGTAACCCTTCAAATAGGGCATAAGTAAAGGCGCTCAAACTGATTAATAGTAAAAGCTGACTAATAAAATCAATTAGTCTATAAGAAGGTCTTTTTAATTCAATAACGTATGGGTATAGTTTCATCCTAAAAAAGCTAAACTGCGGGTGATTTGACCATTAAATTACATAGACGCCAAAGTAAATGTGCCCCAACATTACTGTCCCAGTCGTTTTGGCCCACACCCAATTCTACTAAATCAAAGCCAATTAACTGACGTCCGCTATCTAAAATCTTTTTAACCAGGTAGAGAATTTCTTCTGTTTCAAAACCACCTTGAACAGGTGTTCCAGTATTGGGGCAGTATTTTCTGTCTAATCCGTCTATGTCAAAACTGAGGTATACTTTTTGGGGTAATTGCCCAATGATTTCTTCAGAAATAGATTTCCATGTTTCTCCCTCGTATTGTCTTTCCTTAATACTTTGGTCAAAATAAGTAACTACTCGGCCCTGACTATTGCAAATTAATTCCCATTCTTCGTCACAAAAATCTCTGACACCCACTTGAACCAGTTTGGCCAAATTGGGAACTTCTTGTAAAGCATTATGCATAATAGAAGCGTGTGAATACAAGAAACTCTCATATTGCTTTCTTAAGTCACAATGAGCATCTATTTGTAATACCCCAAACTGACCGTGTTTTTCCGCCAATGCTTTTAGATATCCCAAAGAGATACTATGATCTCCTCCCAATAAGGCAACTAATTTGCCCTTTTCTAATAATTCTTTACTATGCTGATAAACCCAATCATTCATGTATGCCCCGCCCTCATTAATGTCTTTGAGAGACTTGGTCATGAATTTATTGTCTTCTACTTTCTCACCCTTTGAAATATAGTCAATGTATAATTCGGCTTCTTTTCTTAGGTAATCGCTTTTTAGCAACAATTTCTTGTCTATTTCCCGCATAAAGAACCCTGTTTTCCAACCATCGTGCACGTCTTTGTTAAAGAGGTCAACCTGTATACTGGCTTTGAAAACGTGTTCAGGTGCACGGGAAGTGCCTGCTCCATAACTCACCGTTACTTCCCAAGGAACCGGAAGTACCACCAATAAAGATTCTGCTTCATTAGAAGGCAGACCAAAAATGTTGTTATTGGGATTGCCAACCGTATTAGGGTTGAACTGATCTAAATGAGGCATGGCTTTTAGCTTGAAACGCGTTGCAAATTACCTTCATTTTATAGATTCTGCCAATTTAGTTTGCCTAAAACATAACAAAATAGGGACTTTTGTAGAAGCTTTACAGTTTTAACAACAAAGCCTGACAAACATCATCTTTGTGTGAGGGATTTTGGACTACTTTTGCTCCTGAAAACAGAATAAATGAAAAAGACCCACATCATCATTTTAGTGTTGATTGCCGCCAGTATTGTAGTCTTAATTAGCTATACCGGCGATTTGACAACCTATGAGACCATCTCTTCTGCCAAACAGAAAGAGGGCAAGTTTGTTAACTTAATTGCCAAAGTAGACAAACAATTCCCTGTAGAATACGATGCCGCCAAAAATCCCAACTATTTGAGCTTTACAGCTATTGACACACTTGGTAACAGTATTAAAGTGGTTTATCACAACAATAAACCTACTGATATGGAAAAAAGTGAAAGATTGGTGTTAAAAGGAAGGGTGCAAGGTGATCATTTCGACTGCAAAGACATTTTGTTAAAATGTCCATCTAAATACAAGGATGATCCCAATGCGGCCAAAAATGCCGTTAGGAATACCGGTAAATAAGCCATCCCAGTTTTCTCATTACCCATTACACTGAATAGATATACATGAAATATATAGGTGAACACTTGTTGCCCGGCCAGATTGGCCATTTACTGACTTTATTATCCTTGGTGGCATCCCTGATGGCCACCATTGCTTATTTTATGGCTAATCGCTTGGG
>CAIZMD010000030.1 GCA_903933995.1 uncultured Bacteroidota bacterium | reverse complement strand
CAATTTCATAGCGGTATCCATATCAGCTTTTGAACTCACAGCATCGCCGTAGGCAAAAAATGCTTCATTAACTATCATGGCAATCACCCTTGCAGCAACCAAACCTGGCTCGTTGGGAACCCAAGTATATTCCTGTTCTAATTCATTTAAAACTATTTGCGCTTTGGCGCGATGGTTGGGGTGATCATTACCCAATTCCCAAATCTTGCGTTCTAAAAAACCATTCCATCCATTGATTCGGATGGCGTTTTCTGGTAAAGAAGCGGCATCAGTTGTCAGCGCATTGACAAAAATGGGTTGGTGATGCACCCAAGAAAATGCAGGCCCTTCCTCCTCATAACAAAGGTCAAAATAGGCATCTGCTTGCTTATCCGGATCCTGGTCATGCCAAAAAATACTGGCATGGGCAGCAATGGGTAATGCGGCAAAGCTGGATTTTTGACTAGTATTTGCTTTAACTAAGATTTGCATGTAGCTGAATGAATTGCAAATTTAGGTTGGCTGGTTCAAGGAAATGCATCAATTTGCCGCCATAAAAGAATTATTATGCCAAAACAAGTGATCAATACAGAAAAAGCCCCTTCACCCATTGGGCCATATAGCCAAGCAGTAAGAGCCAATGGCTTTGTGTTTTTAAGCGGACAAGTAGCATTTGTACCTGAAACAGGAGAGTTAGAACAGTCTAGTTTGGAAGCCGAAACACACCAAGTAATGAAAAATATTGCAGCGGTTTTAGCCGAAGCAAAAATCAGTTTTGAACACGTGGTTAAAACCACCATTTTCTTGAGCGACATGTCTTTGTTTGCACAAGTAAATGCAGTGTATGGCACATACTTTACAGGAGATTTTCCTGCAAGAGAAACCGTAGCAGTAAAAGGTTTGCCAAGGGGTGTGAATGTAGAAATTAGTATGACCGCCGTAGAGAAATTATAATTTCCGAATAGTATAGGTTGTTTTGAAAACCTTTGTAGTATGGGGTTCCAGAGTCTGGAGCCCCATTTTATTATTAAAAGCGTCAGGTGCGGAACTCAGGTTTTCAATGGCAATCATATCCCTGGTTGGGGGCGTATAAATTTGCAAATAGGGATAACTGCTTTCTGGCTCAATGGTTAATGCTAAAGATTGATTAGACAGGGTGCAATAGGGCTGTTTCAATGTCTTGTCTAGTTCAAAACAATTGTCTAGAAAAATGCCATTCAAACTTGCGCCTTGAACAAATCTATCGTCTTCAATGAGTTGGCCTGTGGGCAATAAATCTGCATCAAATTCCAATTGTTGGTTACTGCTAAAAACTATATTACAATCATCAACACTGCTACCTAAATTAAAATAAGGATGCCATCCATCGCTTAAGGGTATATTGGAAGGGCTGGCATTGGTCACTGAAGTTTCTACACTTAGTTGGTTACCCTTTTCCAGGGTCCACTGAACTTGCATCAAAAATGGGAAGGGATAGCCCGCAATATTGCCAGGATAGCTATAAACCATTTCAACTTTAGCATGATGCATATTGGCTTCTGTATACCTAATCTCATAAATAGCATCATACAAAATACCATGAATGGCATGGTTGGCTAAGAAGAATTTCTTTACTTGAAAATGGTCATCATCCCAAACATATTTTCCTTCTCGCATTCTACAAACAAAGGGAGAAAGCTTGGCGCTTTTGAATCCATTGGTAATATTGTTCTGTGCATCTTTTACAGACTCAAAACCAGCTACCACATTGGTTTTATGATCAACATCAACTATGCTAAAAGCGTTTAACAATGCCCCAAAAGCATAAATCTGAGCTTCCGTTTTATTAGAAGCATCTTTAAGGGTAATCACGGGTGCTGCTTGTGAATGGTCTATATGAACGGAGAATGACATAGTAATGGGTTAAAGCATAAAAATAACGAAAGTTTTGTTGTTCTTTTGGTATACTGTGGATTAGATAAATGCTACATTGTCTTTAGAAAATCTTCATGAGCCCCAAAGCAAATATCCCAAGTGTTGGAAATAACAAGTTTCAATTAGTCTTGCCCATTGCAGGGAT